>DASVLX010000296.1:0-6692 GCA_036384655.1 Pseudonocardiaceae bacterium | reverse complement strand
CTCGGGTGCGGTATCGGCCGCCGGCAGGCTCTCCTGCGTCACTTCGATATCGACGCTCCTGTTGCCGACTGGTGGGTGACCGGTCACGACACTCACCGTCGACTCACCGTCGGGGTGAATTCGTTGCTGGTCATGTTGTCCGAAGGCTACGGGACCGGGGTTGCCGGGCGGTCCCGGTTCGCGGTGATATCGCCTGAACGGCTTACCTGCCGGGCCGCGCCCGGTACCGTCCGTGATGAATCACGGATTCCAGCGGAAGCCGTGAACGCCAGCCCGCGCGTTCCAGGTCGGGCGTGTCGGGAAGATCGCGGACCGGGCCCACGCACAGCCACGCCACCGGGCGTACCTCGGCGGGCATGCCGACCAACTCGCGCAGGAAGTTCTCCCGGTAGAAGCTGACCCAGCCCACGCCCAGGCCCTCGGCGGTGGCCGCCAGCCACAGGTTCTGGATCGCCAGGCACACCGAATACAGGCCGGCGTCGGCGATCGCGTGCCGGCCGAGCACCGCGGGCGCACCGCGTCGCGGGTCGTAACCGACCACCACGCCCAGGCTGGACTCCAGGATGCCCTCGATCTTGATCCGGTCGAAAAGATCGGCCCGCTCACCGGCCAGCTGCCCGGCGAACACCGCACGCTCGGACTGAACATGATCGCGGAAGGCACGGCGGGTGTCCCGATCGGTCACCAGGACGAAATCCCATGGCTGGGACAGCCCGACGCTGGGGGCGGCATGCGCCGCGTTCAGGATCCGGTCGAGCACCGCCGGCTCGATCGGCTCGCCGGTGAACTCCGCGCGGGTGTCACGACGCCGGAAAAGGATGTCGTAAAGCTGGGTCTGGGCTGCTGTGGTCACCCCGAGATAGTGACTCAGCGCTTGACACAGGGCCCTCTCAGGTCGCTCTCAGGACACGTGGACACACTGTGTACATGCGCATCCTCGTAGTCGATGACGACCGTGCCGTGCGCGAGTCGTTGCGGCGCTCGCTTCAGTTCAACGGTTACCAGGTCGAGCTGGCCAGTGACGGTCAGCAGGCCCTGGACTCCGTGGCGAACGAGCGCCCGGATGCGATGGTGCTCGACGTGATGATGCCCCGGTTGGACGGCCTGGAGGTCTGCCGGCGACTGCGGAGCACCGGCGACGACCTGCCGATCCTGGTGTTGACCGCCCGGGACGCGGTGTCCGACCGGGTGGCCGGCCTGGACGCGGGTGCCGACGACTATCTGCCGAAGCCGTTCGCGCTGGAGGAGCTGCTGGCTCGGCTGCGGGCGTTGATGCGCAGGGTGTCCGCCGAGGACGACCGGGCCAACGACGCGCCGAAGACCATGCGGTTCGCCGATCTCGAACTGGACCCGGGCACCCGCGAGGTGCGGCGGGGTGACCGGCAGATCAGTCTGACCCGGACCGAGTTCGCCCTGCTCGAACTGTTCATGGCGCATCCGAAACAGGTGCTCACCCGGGGCCGGATCCTGGAGGACGTCTGGGGCTACGATTTCCCGACCTCCGGGAACGCCCTGGAGGTTTACGTCGGCTACCTGCGGCGGAAGACCGAGGCCGCCAGCGAACCCCGGCTGATCCACACCGTCCGGGGTGTCGGCTATGTGCTGCGGGAGACACCGCCGTGACCAGTTCCGTCCGGGATGACGCGGGCGTGCGTCCGCCCCGCCGGCTGTCGCTGGGCGCCCGGGTCACCTGGTTGGCCGCGCTGTGCGTCGCGGTCGCCGTCGGCCTGGTGTCGATCACGGTGTTCATCACCGTCAGCCGCACCATGTACAACCAGGTGGACAACACGCTGAGGCAGCGCGCCGACAACATCCTCGGCAGCGTCGCGGTGTTCAAAAGCGTTGACAACCCGATGATTCAGCAGATGCTGTCGTCCTTCGGCGTGAAGATGGCGCTGGTCGACGCGACCGGTGGGTCGAGTCAGTTGATCGGGCCGTCGAACATGGCGCCGGTCGGGTCCGCCGAGATCGCCGTGGCCGCCAACGGCGGTGACCATTTCCGCACCGACAACCGCACCGACGAGCGCGTCTACGCCGTTCAGATCGGGTCGGGTTACGCGCTGGTGGTGGCCGAGCCGCTCGGCGACACCCAGGCCACCCTCGGTCAGCTGGCGGTCGTGCTGCTGGTGGTCAGCGCCGCCGGGATCGTGGTCGCGGCCGCCGGCGGAGCGCTGGTGGCGAGGGGGACGCTGGTGCCGGTGCAGCGGCTGACCGCCGCCACCGAGCGGGTCACCGCCACCGGTAATCTCCGGCCGATCCGGGTCACCGGCGACGACGAGCTGGCCAGGTTGACACACAGCTTCAACACCATGCTGGGCGCGCTCGCCAACTCGCAGGAACAGCAGCGCCGGCTGGTCACCGATGCGGGACACGAACTGCGCACCCCGTTGACCTCGTTGCGCACCAACCTCGAACTGCTCATCCAGTCCAGGAAACCGGGTGCTCCCGAACTGTCCGAAAAGGACACCGAGGATCTCTACTCGGACGTGCGCGGCCAGTTGGACGAGCTCACCACGTTGATCGGCGACCTGGTCGAACTGTCTCGGCAGGACGCTCCACAGTTGGCCCAGGAGCCGGTCGAGCTCGTGGACGTGGTCGAGCGGGCGCTGGACCGGGCCAAGCGCCGCGCGGCCAAGGTCCAATTCGATGTCGAACTGAAGCCGTGGACGGTCAACGGCGACTCCAGCGCGCTGGAGCGGGCGGTGCTCAACCTGCTTGACAACGCGATCAAGTTCAGCCCGTCGGACGGCACCGTGCGGGTCACCCTGCGGCCGATGGGCGACGGCACGGCGTTGCTGGAGGTCGCGGACCAGGGGCCGGGCATCGCCGAGGACGACCTGCCGCATGTTTTCGAGCGGTTCTATCGTTCTCCCGACGCCCGTGGGCTGCCCGGCTCGGGCCTGGGCCTGTCGATCGTGTCGCACACCGCGCGGCGGCACGGCGGCGTCGCCAGCGCGGCGAACGTGCCGGGTGGCGGTGCGTTGATGACCCTGCGGCTGCCTGGCTGGGAGTCCGACCCGGAGGAGGGTGCGTGAGGCGTTCGGTCCGTTCGCTCGCTGACGGCAGGGAGATCATCTACTTCGACGAGCGACCGGGCACGCCGCCCCGGACCGCCGTCGACGAGCGTGACCTGCCCGCCACACGGCCCCATGCGGAGATCCGCCGCGACCCGCTGACCGCCGAGTGGGTCGCCGTCGCCGCGCACCGGCAGACCCGCACCTACAAGCCTCCGGCCGACCTGTGTCCACTGTGCCCGAGCCAGCCCGGCCGGCCCACCGAGATTCCGGAGCGCGACTACGACGTCGTGGTGTTCGAGAATCGGTTTCCGTCCTTCGCCCAGTCCGTGCCGGACACGCCCCCGACCGTGCCGGGCATGCCGATGGTGCCGATGGCGCCCGGTCTCGGCCGGTGCGAGGTCGTCTGCTTCACCTCCGACCACAACGGCTCGTTCGGACGGTTGTCGCCGCAACGGGTTCGGACGGTGGTCGACGTGTGGGCGGACCGCACGGCCGAACTGAGCCGACTGCCCGGTGTTGAACAGGTGTTCCCATTCGAGAATCGTGGCGAGGAGATCGGTGTCACCCTGCACCACCCACATGGCCAGATCTACGGCTACCCGTTCGTCACCCCGAAGACCGAGCGCATGCTCCAGGTCGCGCGTGACTACCTGGCCGAGCATGGCCGGCCGCTGCTCGGTGACGTGCTCGCGGCGGAGCGCGCGGCCGGCACCCGCGTGCTCGTGACCGGCGAGCACTGGACCGCGTATGTGCCGGCGGCGGCGCGCTGGCCGGTGGAGGCGCATGTGGTGCCGCACCGCCAGGTGCCCGACCTGCCCGCGCTGAGCGACGCCGAACGCGACGACTTCGCCGACGTCTATCTGCGACTACTGCGCCAGTTGGACGGCCTCTATGGCCGGCCGCTGCCGTATGTCGCCGGCTGGCACCAGGCGCCGGTCCGGTCCGGCCGCGATCTGGCCTGGCTGCACCTGGAGGTGCTGTCCGTGCTGCGCACCGCCGACAAGCTCAAGTACCTGGCCGGATCCGAGTCGGGCATGGCGGTGTGGATCAACGACGTGACCCCGGAGCAGATCGCCGAACGGCTGCGAGCCGTCGGTTCGAACGCTGCCGAGGCCGGTTGAGCCACCTTCTCAGAAGATTCCCGACGGGGGTCTCAGCAAGCTCTCAGGCGTTGGGCGCACAGTAACCATATGACCGAGAACTACCCGGGCGCCGCCGGCAGCGGCGAGCCGGAGCATTCGCCCGAGTACTCCTCCCAGCCCTCCCAGAATGTTCAGCCCGGCTCCTCGGCATCCACCGGAGGGCAGGCCGGCTCCGGCTACTCCGGCGCCGGTGGCTCCTTCTACCAGTACCCTTCCTCGGGCGGCTACGGAAGCTATCCGCCGCCGAGTGGATCGAGTCTGCCGCCGATCTCGCCGGGACAGCAGACCACACAGACCGCGCCGCGTCGTCGCGGCCGGGCCGCGGTCGTCGCCGGGGTCGCGGCGCTCGCGCTGGTGGTCGGTGGGGCCGCCGGCGGTCTCGGTGGTTATCTCGCGTCGGGTGGCGGCGGTGGTTCGAGCGGCGTGAGCGCGCTGGACCAGGCCGTGCCGAACTCGTCGTCTTCCTCGTCGACGCCGGCCTCGGGCACGGTGCAGTCGGTGGCGGCCGCGGTGCTACCGGCGGTGGTCGAGGTGTCCGTGCAGTACCGGACCAACCAGGGACTGGGCGGCGACACCGGCTCCGGCATCGTGATCTCCAGCGACGGTGACATCCTGACCAACAACCACGTCATCTCCGACGCCGCCGCGAACCGCGGCCAGATCCAGGTGATCTTCCAGAGCGGCAAGACCGTCAACGCGACCGTCGTCGGTCGCGATCCGAGCGCCGACGTCGCGGTTATCAAGGCGCAGAACACCTCGGGCCTGACCGTGGCGCAGCTGGGGAACTCGGACGGGCTGCAGGTCGGCCAGGAGGTAGTCGCGATCGGCGCGCCCTTCGGTCTGTCCGGCACGGTGACCTCGGGCATCGTCAGCGCGCTGCACCGGCCCACCTCGGCCGGTGACAGCAGCTCGTCCAACAGCCAGGACACCGTGATGGACGCGATCCAGACCGATGCCGCGATCAACCCCGGTAACTCGGGCGGCCCGCTGGTGAACATGCAGGGCCAGGTGATCGGCATCAACTCGGCCATCTACAGCAACAGCAGCTCGGACTCCGGGCAGAGCGGGAACGTCGGCATCGGCTTCGCGATCCCCATCAACCAGGCCCGCAGGCTGGCCCAGGACATCGTCACCACCGGCCACAGCACGCAGACCTACCTGGGTGTGAGCGTGCAGGACAGCGTGTCCAGCGCTGCCGGCGGCGCCTCCAACCAGGACCCGAACTACCAGTCCGAGCTGGAGGAGGCCGGCCTGACCAACGGTGCGTTGGTCCAGTCGGTGGTGTCCGGCGGCCCTGCCGACAAGGCGGGCATGAAGGCCGGCCAGGTGGTGGTCAAGACGGTCTCGGACGGCGTGACCAGGTTGATCACCAGCGCCAACGGGCTCGTTGCGGCGGTTCGAGCGGTCGCTCCCGGCGACCAGATGACTTTTACGCTGAGTGATGGAACTTCCATCACCGTGACGCTGAGCGGTCAGACCGTCAATCCCTGAACCGTTCATGACCAACGATGCGTGTACACCCGGTCATCTGGTAGAGGTACGCCATGATCATCAAAAGTCCCGTTCCCGGAGACTTCGCTCTGACCGGTAGCGTGATCGCCATGGAACGCAGCGCGCAACGCCTGGGGCGGGCACTGGTTGTGATCGTGGATGACCGGGTCGCCCACGGTGAGCACGACGACAAGGCCGGCCCGCTCGTCACCGAACTCCTGGAGGAGACCGGCTTCATCGTTGACGGCACGGTGGTGGTGGCCGCCGACCCGGTAGAGATACGCAACGCGCTGAACACGGCGGTCATCGGCGGGGTCGATCTGGTCATCACGGTCGGCGGCACCGGGGTCTCGCCGCGCGATGTCACCCCGGACGCCACCCTCGGTGTGCTGGACCGCCCGATCCCGGGCATCGCCGAGGCGATACGTGCCTCGGGGCTGGCCGCCGGCGCGGTGGACGCGGGTATCTCGCGCGGGCTGGTCGGCGTGTCCGGCAGCACCCTGGTCGTCAACCTGGCCGGTTCGCGGGGTGCGATCCGGGACGGCATGGCCACGCTGTCCTCGCTGGTGCCGCACGTGATCGAGGAACTGTCCGGATTGGACAGCGACTGACCGGTCCCGGCCGGACGGGCCGGAAACGTCCGGAGGTGCGGCGAGGGATGATGGATACGTGACCGAGTCACTCCCTCGCCGCCAACCGGATCAGGCCGGGGCGGCACAGCAGGAAACGCACCGCGCCCGGCACCGCCATCGCGGATCCACCCGCGATGTCTTCGGTGATGTCCTGCCGGACACCACCGAGGACGAGCGTGACCGGGGATGGAACGGCGACGGTGCCGAGGGCGAGCGCGACGAGGCCTGGTACCGCGCCCAGCGCCCGCCACACCACGACCGCTCCCGGATCTGACGTCGACCCTGAGCCGCTACCGGCCGGAGCCCGAGCGCTGCTCGCGCAGCAGGTCCCGGATCTCGCCGAGCAGCTCCACCTCGGCCTCTGCCTTCTCTTCCGTCTTCTCCTCGGCGGTCTTGTATCGGCCCATGAT
>DASVLX010000295.1:0-2479 GCA_036384655.1 Pseudonocardiaceae bacterium | reverse complement strand
AGGTTCGTGGTCTGCATCAGGCAGCCCATCCCGACGCCGAGCACGACCATGTAGGCCGTGGTGACGCCGGTGGCGGTGGTGACGTCCATCGTGGAGAACAGCCACATCCCCACGGTGAGCAGCGCCGTCCCGGCGATCGGGAACGCCTTGTAGCGGCCGGTGCGGCTGATGATCTGGCCGCCGAGCATCGAGGCCGCCATCGCCGCGATCATCATCGGCATCAGCAGCAGTCCGCTGTTGGTGGCGGACTGGCCCTGGACGAATTGCTGGAACTGCGGCAGGAAGGTGATCCCGCCGAACATCGCGAAGCCGGCGACGAAGCCCATCGCGTTGGCCAGCGAGAAGTTCAGGTTGGCGAAGAGCCGCAGCGGGATGATCGGCTCGGCGACCCGGCGTTCGAGCAGCAGGAAGGCGACCAGGCCGAGCACGGCGACCGCCCCCAGGAGGTAGGTCTGCCAGGACGACCAGGGGTACTGGTTGCCGCCCCAGGTGATCATCAGGATCAGGGCCGTGGTCCAGACGCTCAGCAGGGCCGCACCCCACCAGTCGATGACGACCTTCGCCGGACGGGTCTCCGCCGGGAGGTTCAGGGTGCGCCACACCACGAACAGCGAGATCACGCCGAGCGGCAGGTTCACGTAGAACGCCCAGCGCCACGACGCGTTGTCGGTGATGAAGCCGCCGATCAGCGGGCCGCCGATCATCGCGGCCGGCATCACGGCCATCATCACGCCGATGTACTTCCCGCGGTCGCGCGGGGAGACCATCATCCCGATCACCGACATGATCCCGACCATGAGTCCCCCGGCGCCGAGCCCCTGGAACGCCCGGAACAGGACCAGCTGCACCATGTCCTGGCTCATCCCGCACAGCGCCGACCCGGCCAGGAAGACCACGATCGAGGCCATGAAGGTCACCTTGTGCCCGAACAGGTCACCGAGCTTGCCCCACAGCGGGGTCGCGATCGTCGAGGCGAGGATGTAGCCGGTGACCACCCAGGACAGGTGCTCGAGGCCACCGAGGTCGCCGACGATCGTCGGGAGCGCCGGCGCCACGATCATGTTGTCGAGCTGGGCGAGCAGCATCGCGACCACGAGGCCGCTCATCGCGGTGAGGATCTGGCGCGGGGTGAGCGCGGCCGGTGCCGGCGTACTCAAGAGCGGACCTCCGTACGGCGTGCCGGGTGGTGGACTGCCGAACGTACCGTCCTGACCGATCGGTCAGCAAACCGGAAACGCATGCCTTCCCAAGCACCAGGAAACACGGGAGCATCACCGGCAACCCGACGTAGCCCCACGCAGAGGAGCCGCATGGCCGCGATCATCGACCCGACGTCGCTGGGGTTCCTCCTGGCCGAGACCCGCAGCCAGCCGATGCACGTCGCCGGCCTCCAGCTGTTCGAGCCGCCCGAGGGCACCGGCGAGGACTTCGCCCGGGAGCTCTTCGAGTCGGCACTGGACGTGACCGAGGTGGCGCCGCTGTTCACGAGGCGGCCGGCGATGTCGATCGGCAAGCTCGGCCAGTGGGTGTGGACCGAGGACAAGCAGTTCGACATCGAGCACCACGTGCGGCACAACGCGCTGCCACGGCCGGGCCGGATCCGCGAGCTGCTCGAGCTGGTCAGCCGGCTGCACGGCACCATGCTGGCGCGCGAGCGGCCGTTGTGGGAGGCACACATCATCGAGGGCCTGGCCGACGGCCGTGTCGCGATGTACACCAAGCTCCACCACGCCCTGGTCGACGGGATCTCGGCGATGCGCCTGATGCAGAGCGTGCTCACGACCGATCCCGACCGGCGGCACATGCCGCTGCCGTTCGAGGCGCGGGCGACCGCGCGCACGACGAAGGCGCGGGAGGACGCCGAGCACGGCCTGGCCGACGTACCGATGAGCGCGCTGCGGTCGGCGGTCGCACTCACAGCCGAGGCGGCCGGGCTGCCCGCAGCCTTCATCAAGACCCTCACCAAGGGGGTCCGCAACGAGACGTCCGCGCTCTCGCTGCACGCGCCGAAGACCATGTTCAACGTCAAGATCACCGGGTCGCGCCGGTTCGCGGCCCAGGACTGGCCGTTGGAGCGGATCCGGGCGATCTCAAAGGCCAGCGGCACGACCCTCAACGACGTCGTGCTGGCGATGTGCAGCGGTGCGGTCCGCACCTACCTCGAGGACCTCGGTCGGCTGCCGGACACCTCCCTGGTCTCGATGGTGCCGGTGGGCCTGAAGTCCCGCCGCGCCGAGTCTCTCGCCGGCGGTGGCGGCAACGCGGTCGGCTCGGTGATGGTCCAGCTGGGCACCCACCTCGCCGACCCGGCCGACCGCCTGGCGTCGGTGCATCGGTCGATGAAGTCGGGCAAGGACGCGCTGGCGTCGATGACCCCGAACCAGATCGTCGCGATGAGCGCACTCGGGATGGCGCCGTCGATCGTGATCCCGATGCTCCGGCTCAACGGCCTGGTCCGCCCGCCGTTCAACCTGATCAT
>DASVLX010000294.1:0-50496 GCA_036384655.1 Pseudonocardiaceae bacterium | reverse complement strand
CGTGCCGGTGGGCACCCGGCTGTCGATGACCGCCGGTTCGGGGGCGAAAGTGCTTGCCGCGTGGGCCGATCCGGCGACCCAGCGCGCGGTGCTGGCGGAGGCGGTGTTCGGCGAGCGCACGTTGCTGGAGGTCCGGCGGCGGGGCTGGGCGCAGAGCGTCGCCGAGCGCGAGCCGGGGGTCGCGAGCGTTTCCGCGCCGGTGCGCGACGCCGCCGGACAGGTGGTCGCGGCGGTGTCTGTTTCCGGCCCGGTCGACCGAATCGGCCGGCGGCCCGGAGTACGTTGGGCCGCGGACCTTCTCGCCGCGGCGGAAGCACTTCAGGCCCGGCTGTAGGCACCTCGAAGAGACGCCCGCGACAGCGACGGCAACAGGGACTTTGTGCCCATTGACCGGCTCTTGGGCGTCGGCCTATCTTTTCAACAACTGTTGAAAAGGGGTGGTGCGGATGCCCGCCATCGAGGTCACGAACCTGGTGGTTCGGCGCGGCGGCAAGACGGTTCTCGACCACATCAGTTTCGCCGTCCCGCAGGGCGGTGTCACCGGGCTGCTGGGCCCGAACGGCAGCGGGAAGACGACACTGCTGCGCGTTCTGGTCGGCACCCAACGGATCACGTTCGGCCATGTGAAGGTGCTCGGGCGTCCCGCGGCACATCCGGCGCTGCGTGGCGAGATCGGCTACACCACCCAGGCCGCCTCCGTCTACACCGATCTCACGGCCGAGCAGAACGTGCGCTATCACGCGGCCCTGCACCACCGGCCGCGTTCGGAGGCGCTGGACATCCTGCGCTCGGTGGGGCTGGCCGATGAGGCGAATCGCCTGGTGCGGGCCATGTCCGGCGGTCAGATGAACCGGGTGTCGCTGGCCTGCGCGCTGGTCGGCAATCCCAGGCTGCTGCTGCTTGACGAGCCCACCGTCGGCCTGGACCCGTTGCTGCGCAGGGATCTGTGGGAGCTGTTCCGCGAGCAGACGGACCGGCGCGGGGTGACCCTGCTGGTGTCGAGTCACGTGATGGACGAGGCGGCGCACTGCGACCGGTTGCTGTTGCTGCGCGACGGACGACTGATCGCCGAGGACACGCCGGCCGGGCTGCTGTCGGCCACCAGCGCCGCCGGCATGGATGAGGCGTTTCTCCGTCTGGTGGAGAACAACAGCGAGAAGGTGCTGCCATGAACCCCAGGCTGACGGTGGCCACCACCGGCCGGGTGTTGTCCCAGTTGCGCCGCGACGGTCGCACCATCGCCCTGGTGATGGTGGTGCCCTGCGTGTTGTTGTGGCTGTTCAAGGAGGTCTTCCACGACCAGCCGATGGTCTTCCAGCATGTCGCCCCGGCGCTGCTGGCCCTGTTCCCGTTGCTGACGATGTTCCTGGTGACCAGCGTGGCCATGGTGCGGGAACGCACCAGCGGAACCCTGGAGAGGCTGCTCACCACGCCGATCGGCAAGGCGGACGTGGTGCTCGGCTACGCGTTGGCGTTCGGTGTGCTGGCCCTGATCCAGGCGCTGGTGGCGACCCTGGTCGCGTTGTACCTGTTGGACCTGAACGCCCCGGCGTCGGTACCGGTGCTGGTGTTGCTGGCGGTGGCCGACGCCGTGCTCGGCGCGGCGCTCGGGCTCGGCGTGTCGGCGTTGGCGCGCAACGAGTTCCAGGCCGTGCAGTTCATGCCGGCGGTGATCCTGCCGCAGTTCCTGCTGTCCGGATTGCTGGCGCCGACCGACCAGATGGCCGGCTGGCTGGACGCGATCAGCAGGGTGATGCCGCTGCGCTACGCGGTCGAAGGAATCACCCGCCTGTCCGGTGCCACCACGATCAGCCACACCGTCTGGTGGGACGTGTTCCTGATCGCCGCCTGCGCCATCCTCGCCCTCACCATCGGCACCGCCACCCTCCGCCGCCAAACCGCCTAAGGCAGCGGAAGAGTCAGGGGGGCGCGAGCTGGGGAAGACGAAAGAGGAGTGACAAACCCCGTCGAAGGCGCAACATCCGCACCCAAAACGACCACGACGCAACCGGGGGGTCCGGGGGGCGAAGCCCCGCCGGGCGGGGCCCGGGGGCTGCGCCCCCGGGAAAAGCAACGAAGCGACCCCTCTGCGCGCTCTCCGCGCAGAGGGGTCGCTCAGGTCGCGTAGCCCCGACGGGGTTTGAACCCGTGTTACCGCCTTGAGAGGGCGGCGTCCTAGGCCGCTAGACGACGGGGCCATGCTTGTTCTTCTTGTTCAAGCGCATGAACCTTAGCGCATGCGCTTGGCTGGGGTACCAGGACTCGAACCTAGACTAACTGAACCAGAATCAGTCGTGCTGCCGATTACACCATACCCCAACAGGATCATGGACAGCCGCACGGTCTCCCGCGTCGCTGTCCACCTGCCGGAGAGAAATAGTAGACCAGACGGGCCGGTGGACGAAAACCGACCCCACCGATCATGGTCCACCCCAGCCGAACCCCAGTCTCCCCAGCTAACGAACTACCAGGTCAAGCTCACAGACGAGCAGTTCTGGTAGCTCACCCAGACTGCCGATCATCGAAATGCCGGCCGGTAGGCGGCCACCGGCCGGCCCCCGTCTGTCCAACCAGACACCCGCCAGTCCGGCGTCCCGGGCGCCGATCGCGTCGAGGTCGAGCCGGTCGCCGATATGCGCCACCTCGCCGGGTTGGGCGCCCAGTCTGGCGCAGGCCGTGCGGAAGATCATGGGGTCCGGTTTGGCCACGCCGAGTTCGCCGGCGATCAGGACCTCGTCGATGAACTCCGCGACGCCGAGGTCGGCGAGTTTCTTGCGCTGATAGGGACCGGAGGCATTGGTGATCACAGCCACCCGTATGCCGACCGCGTTGAGCCATTCCAGGCAGGGCCGAGCGTCGGCGAACAGCCGCCAGCCGGCCCGCATCGCCTGGACCCGGATCTGTTCGCGGCGTTGCGCCTCGGCGTCGTCGAGCAGTTCTCCCAGACAGGCGAAGAACTCCTTGGTGCGCTGCCACCGCATGGTGTCCGAGTCCACCTCGCCGGCGACGACCCGACGCACCTGCTCGTCGGTGATCTGCGTCCACAGTGGCCAGGCGTTGTCATGTCCGAGCAGCAGCCGCAGGGCGGCGCGGCTGGAGGCGCTGTGGTCGACGAGGGTGTCGTCGACATCCAGGGTCACGGCTCGGATGCCGCGGGTGCCCACGGTGTCGGTATGTCGCCGCCCGGTGGACACGAAGTTCGCTTGGCCAAAAGTCACCAAGAGAGGCTAGGCATGAATCACTTGGCTCCGATTCGGCCAACGCGGTGAACTTCGTACCGCCTGGGTTGCTGTACCGATCCAGGATTGATCCGAATGCCTCTGATCTCGCCAATCACTGTTTGGTCAGCGTTTAGTTGATCGGTGTCCTGACATGAGGTTGCGTCAGGTTGATCCGCGTAACACTTGAAGTACGACACAGCTCGATCCATTCTGAACTCATTCAACAACCGTTGAAAGAGGGTGCGATGGCCACGGAACGCACGACCTGCGTGGTGGCCGGTGGCGGTCCCGCCGGCATGGTTCTCGGGCTGTTGTTGGCGCGCGCCGGTGTGCGGGTCACCGTCCTGGAGAAGCATGCCGACTTCCTGCGGGACTTCCGCGGCGACACGGTGCACACATCGACTCTGGGACTGCTGGACGAACTGGGCCTCGCGGACGCCTTCGAGCGCCTCCCCTACAGCCGGGTCGAGCATTTCCAGTTCCCCGGCCCGGACGGCAAGCCGGTCACGCTGTCCGACTTCACCTCACTGCCGGGCAAGTACCCGTACATCGCGATGGTCCCGCAGTCGGATCTGCTGGAACTGCTCGCCGAGGCAGGCCGAGCCGAGCCGACGTTCGACCTGCGGATGAGCACCGAGGTCGCCGGGGTGACGCGGGAGCGCGGCCGGGTCACCGGTGTCACGTACCGGACCGCCGACGGTGTCGAGGGCGAAATCTACGGCGATCTCGTGGTGGCCGCGGACGGCCGGTGGTCGCCGCTGCGTGACGCGGTCGGGCTGCGGCCGCACGAGTACGCGGTGCCGATGGACACCTGGTGGGTGCGGCTGCCCCGGCGAGCCGGCGACGACCAGGGCGCGGTGCGCGCGGCCGTCCACGGCTGTGAGCTGGCGCTGATCATCGACCGCACCGAGTACTACCAACTGGCCTATTTCAACCGGAAGGGCTTCGATCCGACGCTGCGCGCCGAGGGCGTCGAGCGCTTCCGGGAGCGGGTGGCCGCACTGTTCCCGGCGCTGGCGGACCGGGTGGCCGCGATCACCAGCATGGCGGACGTCAAGCATCTCGACGTCCGGCTGAACCGGCTGCGCCGGTGGTACGTCGACGGCCTGCTGTGCATCGGTGACGCGGCGCATGCCATGTCACCGGCCGGCGGGGTCGGGGTCAACCTCGCTATCCAGGACGCGGTGGCCGCCGCGACGCTGCTCGCCGAACCGCTGCGCAGGCATGTCGTGCTGACCAGCGATCTGGCCAGGGTGCAGAGCCGTCGCTGGCTGCCCACCGTCATCGTGCAAGCCATGCAGCGGATCATCCACGCCGCCGTGTTCAAGCGCGTGACCGAGGGCCGGCCACTGCGGCGGACACCGCTGCCGATGCGGCTGGTCAGCTGGTTCCCGGTGCTGCGCCGGCTGCCCGCGTACCTGATCGCGATCGGACCACGGCCGGAGCACGCGCCGGGCTTCGCCCGCCCCGGCGGCAAGCCGGACGTCGACGGCTATGCCTGGCTGGCCGGCTGATCGCCGGCTCTGAACAGGCGCGCTCTATCGGTTCGCGACCGGGTTGGTCAGCGTGCCGATGCCCTCGATGCTGACCGACACGGTCTGGCCGGCCCTGATCGGGCCGACGCCGGCGGGGGTGCCGGTGAGGATGACATCGCCGGTCAGCAGGGTCATCACCCGGGAGATCCACTCCACCAGCGAACCAATGTCGTGCAGCAGCAGCGAGGTGCGGGAGTCCTGTTTGACCTCGCCGTCCAGTTCGGTGCGCAGCGCCAGGTCGGACGGGTCCAGCGTGGTCTCGATCCACGGGCCGAGCGGGCAGAACGTGTCATGGCCCTTGCCGCGGGTCCACTGCACGTCGGCCTTCTGCTGGTCGCGCGCGGTCACGTCGTTGGCGACCGTGTACCCGAGCAGCACGGCGGCGGCCTGGCTGGCCGGCACGTCCCGGCACGGCGTGCCGATCACCAGTGCCAGCTCGCCCTCGTAGTCGACCCGCGCCGAGTCGGCAGGCAGCTTGATCGCGGCGTTCGGCCCGATCACCGCCGTGGACGGCTTCATGAAGATCACCGGATCGGCCGGGGCCGGGCCGCCCATCTCGCGGACGTGGTCGGCGTAGTTCTTGCCGACGCACACCACCTTGCTGGGCAGGATCGGCGCGAGCAGCCGGACGTCGGCCAGCGGCCAGCGCCGGCCGGTGAGCCGAGGCGTGCCGAACGGGTGCTCGGCGATCTCGGCGGCGATCAGGTTGGCGGGGTTGGTGCCGTCACCCTCCAGGGCGGCGAACGCGACACCTTCGGCATGGGCGATTCGAGCGAGACGCACGCCGTCACTGTAATGAACGAGGTCGCGGCCGGTTCGCGCCGGTCAGTTCGCGGCCGGTCAGTTCGCAGCCGTCACCGCCTGGTTGCGCGGCCCGCCGTGCGCGGCGTCCAGCGGCTTGTCGTGCAGCGCCTTGTAGGCCAGTGCGTCGCACAGTGCCAGCCAACTGGCCTCGACGATGTTGCCGTGCACGCCAACGGTGGTCCATTCACGCTCGCCGTCGGTGGACTCGATCAGTACCCGGGTGACCGCGTTGCTGCCGTGTGTCTCATTGAGAATGCGGACCTTGTAGTCGCGCAGGCTCACACTGTCCATCCACGACAGATGATTGCGGAGTGCCTTGCGCAGCGCGGCATCCAGCGCGTTGACCGGGCCGTTGCCCTCGGCGGTGGCGATGACGCGGTCACCGTTCACGACGAGCCGCACGGTCGCCTCGGCGACAACCGCGTCGTCGGGGCGGTGGTCGATGATGACCCGGTAGGACTCCAGGGTGAAGGGCGTGACGTCGGGTTCGTCCAGTTCGGCGCGTAGCAGAAGTTCCAGCGAGGCGTCCGCGGCCTCGAATGACCAGCCGTGCGCCTCCAGATCCTTGACCCTGCGGACCGCGTTGGACACCGCCTGCGGCCGGCTGCTCAGGTCCACGCCCAGTTCGCGGCCCTTGAGTTCGAGGCTGGCGCGGCCGGCCATCTCGGTGACCAGCACCCGCATGTCGTTGCCGACGATGGTCGGGTCGATGTGGTTGTACAGCAGCGGGTCCACTTTGATCGCGCTCGCGTGCAGGCCCGCCTTGTGGGCGAAGGCCGACTGCCCGACATAGGCCTGGTGGGCGTCCGGGGCGATGTTCGCGATCTCGGCGATGGCGCGGGAAACGGCGGAGAGTTCGGCGAGCGCGCCCTCCGGCAGCACCGGCATGTTGAGCTTCGCGACCAGATTTCCGATCACCGGGAAGAGGTCGGCGTTGCCGGCGCGTTCGCCGTAGCCGTTGGCGGTGCACTGCACGTGCGTGGCGCCGGCCTGCACCGCGGCGATCGAGTTGGCCACCGCGCAGGCGGTGTCGTCCTGGCAGTGGATGCCCAGCCGGAACCCGGTGCGTTCGGCCACCGCGGCCACGGTTTCACCGATCGTGGACGGCAGTCCGCCACCGTTGGTGTCGCACAGCACCACCACATCCGCGCCACCGTCCACAGCGGACTCCAACACCCGCAGCGAGGTTTCCGGGTCGTGCTTGTAGCCGTCGAAGAAGTGCTCGGCGTCGACGAACACCCGGCGGCCTTCGCCCACGAGGAAGCGCACGGTGTCGGTGACCATCGCGCAGGCCTCGGTCACGTCGGTGCGTAGCGCTCGCTCGATGTGCCGGACGTCGGACTTCGCCACCAGCGTCACCACCGGGGCACGCGAGTCGAGCAGTGCGCGGACCTGCGGGTCGTCGGCGGCCTTCGCGCCGGCGCGGCGCGTCGCGCCGAACGCGACCAGCACCGCGTGCCGCAGTTCCAGCTCGCCGTCGGCGGCCCGCGCGAAGAACTCGGTGTCCTTCGGCATCGCACCCGGCCAACCGCCCTCGATGAACCCGACTCCCAGCGAGTCGAGCAGCCTGGCGACGGCCAGCTTGTCGGTTGCCGAGTAGGAAATGCCCTCGCGCTGCGCCCCGTCCCGCAAGGTCGTGTCGAAAAGATGGAAGGAGTCGCCGAGCGGGGTGCCTGCCGGACTGGTGCGGTTCACGTGAGTCTCCCATTTCGGACAAACAAAAAGACCTCCCGCGGATGCGAGAGGTCGGCGCGTCGGGTGCTGGTTCCTGTCAAACTCCCAGCGAAGTCCCGACGCGCTCAGTAATAATGATCACCGAGTAAGGCGCCACGTCGGCGATAGTGCCACAGCCATGCATCAGCAGTCCAGCCGGGGCGAGGTGGGTGGGGAATCTTCACCCGGATGTCGGTGGCCACCGGACACACGAACGGCTGATCGGGTGGGCCGTGGTGGCACCCGATCAGCCGTGCGATCGTGCTGGTGAAGTTAGATGGCCGCGCGGGCGCCGGTGCCGGAGGCGTTTGACGACACCAGTGCCGCCAGCCGGTCGCCGATGGCCTGCGTGGCACCCGGTGACTGGTGGTCCCGGGTGGCCAGGTCGAACGCGACGGACGCCTCGATCCGGCGGGCCGCCTCGTGCCGGCCCAGATGGTCGAGCAGCAGGGCGACGGACAGCACCGCCGCGGTGGGGTCGGCCAGACCCCGGCCGGCGATGTCGGGCGCGCTGCCGTGCACCGGCTCGAACATGCTCGGGTTGCGCCGGGTGACGTCCAGGTTGCCGCTGGCCGCCAGCCCGATGCCGCCACTGATCGCGGCGGCCAGGTCGGTGATGATGTCGCCGAACAGGTTGTCCGTGACGATCACGTCGAACCGCTCCGGGTTGGTCACCATATGAATGGTGGCTGCGTCCACGTGCTGGTAGGAGACGATGATGTCCGGGTACTGCAGCGAGACTTCCTCGACGATCCGCGACCACAGGGAACCGGCGTGGGTCAGCACGTTCGTCTTGTGCACCAGGGTCAGGTGCTTGCGCGGCCGCGCGGCGGCCCGGGCGAACGCGTCACGAACCACCCGGTCGATGCCGAAGGCCGTGTTGATGCTGACCTCGGTGGCGATCTCGTGCGGGGTGTCCTTGCGGAGCAGGCCGCCGTTTCCGGCGTACGGCCCCTCGGTGCCCTCGCGGACGATCACCATGTCGATCTCGGGGTTGCCGGCGAGCGGACTGCGCACCCCCGGGTAGAGCTTGGCCGGCCGCAGGTTGACGTGGTGGTCGAGCTCGAACCGCAACCGCAGCAGCAGGCCACGCTCCAGGATGCCGCTGGGCACCGACGGATCGCCGACCGCGCCGAGCAGGATCGCGTCATGCTGACGCAGCTCGTTGAGGACCGACTCCGGCAGCAGCTCTCCGGTGGCATGCCAGCGTGCCGCTCCGAGGTCGTATTCGGTCGTCTCCGCGTTCGGTACGACCTCGTGAAGCACCTTGAGTGCCTCGTTGATCACCTCGGGTCCGATCCCGTCACCCGGGATCACCGCGAGCTGCATAGATACCTCCGCCACTAACCGTCCCCGCCTGGGACATTACGTCCGAACATTACCCGGCCGAATGTCCGTATATCCCAGCCGGGAGCCGTGTCGGGGTCACGGCTCCCGGAGCGTGGGACACCCGATCAGGCGGATCAACCGCCATACGGGTGATTCAGTGTCGATCTACCGGGTCGACTTACTCGGCCGACCTACTCGAAGGAGATCGCGCGCACCAGCCGAGCCCCGACGCTGGCGCCGATGGGCTCCAGCACCTCGCTGCTGACCGGGCGGTCGACGCGCAGCAACATGACCGCGTCGGCACCGTCCTTGGTCTGGCTGATCTGCGCGGCCTCGATGTTGGCTCCGGCCTCGCCCAGCAGGGTGCCGACCTTGCCCATCACGCCCGGCCGATCCGGGTACTCCAGCAGCAGCACGTTGCCCTCGGCTCGCAGGTCGAAGTGCCGGCCGTTGACCTCCACCAGCTTCTGCACCTCGTCGAGGCCGCTCAGCGTTCCGGAGACGGTGGACGCCGAGCCGTCCGGCGCGACCGCGCGCAGCGTCACGAGGCTGCGGTGGCTGGTGCTTTCCGGCTGGGTGACGACCTCGACCGAGACGCCCAGGTCCTCGGCCAGCTTCGCCGCGTTGACGAAGGTGACCTGCTCCTCGACGGTGCCGGCGAACACACCGCGCAGCGCGGCCAGCGGCAGCACGCTGACGTCCTCGTGGGACAGCTCGCCGCGCACCAGCACGGTGATCGACGAGGGCGGCTCGGTGGCCAGCGCGGACAGCACGGTGCCCAGCTTCTGGGTGAGCGGCAGGTACGGCCGGACCTCCTCGCCGACCTTGCCACCGGGCACGTTCACCGCGTCCGGTACGAAGTCGCCGCGCAGGGCCAGTTTCACCGAACGGGCCACATCGGTGCCGGCGCGGTCCTGCGCCTCCTTGGTGGAGGCACCCAGGTGCGGGGTCACGACCACGTTGGTCAGCGCGAACAGCGGGCTGTCGGTGCAGGGCTCGGAGGCGAACACGTCGATGCCGGCGCCGCCGACCCGACCCTCCTGGATCGCCTCGGCCAGCGCGGCCTCGTCGATCAGGCCGCCGCGCGCGTCGTTGACGATGATCACGCCGGGCTTGACCTTGGCCAGCTGGTCCTTGCCGATCAGGCCCTTGGTCTCCGGAGTCTTCGGCAGGTGGATGGTGATCGCGTCGGCGCGGGAGAGCAGCTCGTCCAGCGAGACGAGGTCAACGCCGAGCTGCGCGGCCCGGGCCGGGGTGGCGTAGGGGTCGTAGGCGATCAACTTGGTGCCGAACGCGGCCAGCCGCTGGGAAACGAGCTGACCGATCTTGCCGAAGCCGATGATGCCGACCGTCTTGCCGTTGATCTCGACGCCGGTGAAGGAGCTGCGCTTCCATTCGCCGCCGCGCAGGCTGGCGTTCGCGGCGGGAACCCGCCGGGCGACCGAGAGGAGCAGCGCGACAGCGTGCTCCGCGGCGGAGACGATGTTGGAGGTCGGCGCGTTGACGACGAGGACGCCCTTCGCGGTCGCAGCCGGCACGTTGACGTTGTCCAGACCAACGCCGGCGCGGGCGACAACCTTCAGGTGGTTCGCGGCGCCGACGACCTCCTCATCGACCTGGGTGGCCGAGCGCACGAGAAGCGCGTCGGCGTCCGCGACCGCGGACAGGAGTGCTGGACGATCAGTGCCGTCGACACGGCGGATCTCAACCTCGTCGCCCAGCACATCGAGTACGGACGGGGCGAGCTTTTCGGCGAGCAGGACGACCGGACGACGCGTACTGGTCACGGCGACGCCTTTCCAGAGAGCAGACGGCTGAACGGGATCGGTCCGAGTCTATCCGTCAGGGAACCGTTCACTGCCTGCGGGTTCAGCGGCCTGTGGATAGCCTCACCGGACCTGTGGATAACTCGGGCGCCCCTACCGGTCATCTTGCTAGGCTCCCGCCATGACCAACTGCGAAGCACTGGAAGCCCGCGTCACGGTACTGGAAAGCGATGTGGGCGCCATCCGGCACGACCTCAACGACATCGGCGTCACGGTGCACCGCCTGGACCGGAACGTCACGGCGATCAACCGCAGGCTGGACACCCACGACGCCAAGCTTGACCAGCACGAGGCCAAGCTCGACGTGCACAAGGCACTACTGGAGGCGATCCGCCAGAACCAGATCGATCAGGCGAAGACACTCGGCGAACACGGCAGGACACTCGCCGACCACGGCAGGACACTCGCTCAACACACGGAGATGCTCGCCGAACACACCAGCAGGCTGGACCGACTGGAGCGGAAGATGCAGGACGGATTCTCGATGCTGGCCACCGGTCAGGCGCAGATCACCGCGCTGCTGCGGGTGGCGATCGATCAGTCCGACAAGAGCTGAGGCCGGGCGGCTGGGCGTTTACGCCGGCAAGCCCCAGCCGCTCCGCCAATCAACAGGGCCGATCAACAGGGCCGATCAACAGGGCCGATCAGTAGGGCTCGGTCACCAGGGCTCGTCGAACTCGCCGTCCCGGGCGCCCTTGACGAAGGCGTCCCACTCGGCCTCGGTGAACACCAGCACGGTGTCGTCCGGGCCGGTGTACTTGGAGTTGCGCATGGCGATGTACGTCTTGCCGTCGGTGTGCGGCACGAATGCGATCTCGACGTACTCCCCCTCGTCGTCGTTGGGGTCGCCGGCACGCTGCCACTCCGCCGTGGACAGATCCAGCTTGCCTCGCACATGCGCCTTGTCGTCGTAGATCGGCGCGCTGGCGGCCGACTCGCCGGCCTGCTCGGAAGTGGGCTCGGTCGTGCTGTGCTCGTCGCTCACAGCGACCAAGCGTACGCATTGCCCCCACCGACATCCGGTGGGGGCAATGCGTCAGTACGGCCTGCCAGTTCTAGGGCGTTCCGGACCAAGGCCGCAGGCCGCCTGACTCACCGAAGCAACGCGAAACCCGCGCGCCCTGAACCCCCAACAATTCCGGCGTCCCAGGTGGATGCGGTGCAAGGCCGAGGGACGCGTGGCGTGCTGATGGCACGTGAGCGTCCTGAGAACGCAGCACCGCGCCACCTGGGACGTCAGAATCAGGCGGTTTCGGTGATCGGGCGGTCAATCCAGGACATCAGGCCGCGCAGCTTCTTGCCGACCTGCTCGATCGGATGCTGCTCGCCCTCGGCCTGCAGCCTGAGGAAGTTCGGCCGACCGGCCTCGTCCTCCGCGATCCACTCACGGGCGAACTCGCCGCTCTGGATCTCACCGAGGATCTTGCGCATCTCCTCCCTGACGGCCGAGTTGATCACGCGCGGGCCCCGGGTGAGGTCGCCGTACTCGGCGGTGTCGGAGCACGAGTAGCGCTGCCGGGAGATGCCGCCCTCGTGGATGAGGTCGACGATCAGCTTCAGTTCGTGCAGGACCTCGAAGTAGGCGATCTCGGGCTGGTACCCGGCGGCGACCAGGGTGTCGAAGCCGGCCTCGATCAGCGCGCTGGTGCCGCCACACAGCACGGCCTGCTCACCGAACAGGTCGGTCTCGGTCTCCTCGGTGAAGGTCGTCTTGATGACGCCGGCCCGGGTGCCGCCGATGCCCTTGGCGTAGGACAGGCCCAGTGCCAGCGCGTTGCCACTGGCGTCCTGCTCCACGGCCACCAGGTCCGGCACACCCTTGCCGTCCACGAACTGGCGACGGACCAGGTGGCCCGGGCCCTTGGGGGCGACCAGCACGACATCCACCCCGGCCGGCGGCTTGATCAGGTCGTACCGGATGTTGAAGCCGTGCCCGAAGAACAGCGCGTCGCCGTCCTTCAGGTTCGCCTCGATGTCCTGTGCGTAGATGGTGCGCTGCTTGGTGTCGGGTGCCAGGATCATGATTACGTCGGCCTCGGTGGCCGCTTGGGCGTTGCTGACCACACGCAGACCCTGCTCCTCGGCCTTGGCCTTGGACTTGGAGCCCTCGTGCAGGCCGATGCGGACGTCCACGCCGGAGTCACGCAGGCTCAGCGCGTGCGCGTGGCCCTGGCTGCCGTAGCCGATGACCGCGACCTTCCTGCCCTGGATGATCGACAGGTCGGCGTCGTCGTCATAGAAGATTTCGGCGCTCACGGGATTCGGTACTTCCTTTCAATCAGAAATCAGCGGACCGCGGTCGCGGTGATGGATCGTGGCCCCCGTCCGACCGCGACCATGCCGGACTGCACCATCTCACGCACGCCGAAGGGTTCCAGCATGCGCAGCAGCGCGTCGAGCTTGTCGACGGTGCCGGTCGCCTCAATGGTCAACGCCTCGGGTGAGACGTCCACCACCTTGGCACGGAACAGTTGCACGGTTTCCAGCACCTGACTCCGGATCGTCGCGTCGGCCCGAACCTTAACCAGCAGCAACTGCCGCTGGACGGATGCGTTCGACTCCAACTCGACGATCTTGATCACATTGATCAGCTTGTTGAGCTGCTTGGTGACCTGCTCCAGCGGCAGATCCTCCACGGCGACCACGATGGTCATCCGGGACACGTCCGGGTACTCGGTGGGACCGACCGCCAACGACTCGATGTTGAAGCCACGGCGGGAGAACAGCCCGGCGACCCGAGCGAGCACGCCCGGCTTGTTCTCGACCAACACGCTCAGCGTGTGCCTAGTCATCTGGCTCGTCACTCGTCCTCATCGAAAAGCGGGCGGAATCCCCGGGCGGCCATGATCTCGTCGTTGCCGGTGCCCGCCGCGACCATCGGCCACACCTGGGCATCCTTGCCGACGACGAAGTCGATGACCACCGGGCGGTCGTTGATCTCCATGGCCTTGCGGATGGTCTCGTCGACCGCCTCACGGGACTCGCACCGGAACCCCACGCCTCCCAGCGCCTCCGCGAGCAGCTTGAAGTCCGGGATCCGGTGCTTGTGGGTACCCAGATCGGTGTTGGAGTAGCGGCTGTCGTAGAAGAGGTTCTGCCACTGCCGGACCATGCCCAGGTTGCCGTTGTTGATCACAGCGACCTTGATCGGCGCGCCCTCGATGGAGCAGGTCGCCAGCTCCTGGTTGGTCATCTGGAAGCAGCCGTCCCCGTCGATGGCCCAGACCTGCCGCTCCGGGGCGCCGAACTTGGCGCCCATGGCCGCCGGCACCGCGTAGCCCATGGTGCCCAGGCCGCCGGAGTTCAGGAACGACCGCGGCCGCTCGTACTTGATGAACTGGGCGGCCCACATCTGGTGCTGGCCGACGCCCGTCGCGTAGACGGCCTCCGGACCGACGATCTCGCCGATCCGCTCGATCACGTACTGCGGCGACAGCGTCCCGTCCGCCGGCCACTCGTAGCCCAGCGGGTAGGTGGTGCGCCATTCGTCGAGCTGCTGCCACCACGGTTCGAGGTTGGCGGGCTTGTTCTCCTCGCGCTCCGCCCGCACGGCAGGGATCAGTTCGGCGAGGATCTCCTTGGCATCGCCGACGATCGGCACGTCCGCGTGGCGGTTCTTGGAGATCTCCGCCGGATCGATATCGGCGTGGATCACGGCCGCGTCCGGCGCGAACGAGGCCAGCGCGCCGGTGACCCGGTCGTCAAACCGGGCGCCCAGCGTGATCAGCAGGTCGGACCGCTGCATCGCGCCGACCGCCGTGACCGAGCCGTGCATCCCGGGCATGCCCAGGTGCTGGCGGTGCGAGTCGGGGAACGCGCCACGCGCCATCAGCGTCGTGACGACCGGGATGCCGGTGAGTTCGGCCAGCTCCAGCAGTTCCGGAGCGGCGTCGGACTTGATCACACCGCCGCCGACGTAGAGGACCGGCCGGCGCGCGGCGTTGATCAGCCGGGCGGCCTCGCGGACCTGCTTGCCATGTGGCCGGGTGGTCGGCCGGTAGCCGGGCAGCTTCACGTCCGGCGGCCAGACGAATGACGTGGTCGCCTGCTGAACGTCCTTGGGCACGTCGACCAGGACCGGACCTGGACGGCCGGTCGACGCGATGTGGAAGGCGGCCGCGATGGTCTCCGGAATCTCCGCGGGGTCGGTGACCAGGAAGTTGTGCTTGGTGACCGGCATGGTGATGCCGCAGATGTCGGCTTCCTGGAAGGAGTCGGTGCCGATCATCGCCTGCGAGACCTGCCCGGTGATCGCCACGACCGGCACCGAGTCCATGTAGGCGTCGGCGAGCGCGGTGACCAGGTTCGTGGCGCCCGGGCCCGAGGTGGCCATGCACACCCCGACCCTGCCGCTGACCTGGGCATACCCGGTCGCCGCATGTCCGGCGCCCTGTTCGTGCCGGCACAGCACGTGTCGAACGGTGGTGGAGTCGAGCAGCGCGTCGTAGGTCGGCATGATCGTTCCGCCGGGGATGCCGAACACAACCTCCGCGCCGATCGCCTCCAGTGAGCGGACCAGTGACTGCGAACCGGTGACGCGGACCGGCGTACCGGCGGGCGGAGCGGGTTTGGGTCGTGCCGCGGCGGGGGGATGCGGCGCCCCCGGTGCGGGTGTGGGTCGCGGCGTAGCGGTCGTCATGAACTTCTCGCCTCACGTCTGGCTGGAGATCACGGGGATCTGGGCAACAAAAAACCCTCGGCCGACCATGACGGTCGAACGAGGGTGCGCGTCGACGGGGCTCGTACTTCGCTCAGGCGTCGACGCGCCTGGGAAGTACGAGGACGTTGTTGCTGGACACCCGGATCACGTTAGTGCCGTCGACAGTTCACCGTCAAATGGGTCGTCTGGTGTCGCGCGTGTCGTCAGTCACGCCCATCCGTGACGCGGTGTGTCCTGTCGATCACGCTGCTGAGCCGGATTGACCGACCCGGATGTGACGTACGGCCGGACGGCAGGCACCATCAGTACCGTGTCCGAGCAGACCACGCCGCCACCGCCGAGGCCGCCGAAGAAGCTGGTGTTCCGGATGCCGACGGTCGCCCTGCTCGGCGTGCTCTTCCTCGCACTCTGCGAGTCCTGGGTGGCGTTCTCCGCGCCGGTGCTCGCCGTGCTCTATCTGATCCCGATCGGCATCGCCTGGTGGGTGCTGCGGCTGCGCACCACGGTCGACGCCGAGAAAATCGTGGTCCGGAGCGCGTTCGGCAAGCGAACACTGCCTTGGTCGGCCGTGTCGTCGCTACGGGTGCGGGACCGGAAATGGGTGGCCGCGGTGCTCGCCGACGGTACCGAGGTGGTGCTGCCGACGGTCCGCACCCGGCACATGTCCGCGCTGGCCCTGGTCACCGGAAGGATCGACGATCCGCTCGCGCCGACTCCCCAGCACGGCGAGTAATCTGGCAGCACCGTCGAAACGGATGCCCACGAGGTGTCAACATTTCCCTCGTCACACGCATACCCTCAGCACACGTACTTGACGTGATTACGGACTGGACCAACGATGCCTGCTCTCCGTTCCCGAACCACCACACACGGCCGCAACGCCGCGGGAGCTCGCGCACTCTGGCGGGCCACCGGGCTGGCGGATGACGACTTCGGCAAGCCCATAGTGGCGATCGCCAACTCCTACACCCAGTTCGTGCCGGGCCATGTCCATCTGAAGGACGTGGGCGATCTGGTGGCGCGGGCGATCCGGGATGCCGGTGGCGTGGCTCGCGAGTTCCACACCATCGCGATCGACGACGGCATCGCCATGGGACACACCGGCATGCTCTACTCGCTGCCGTCCCGCGAACTCATCGCCGACTCGGTCGAGTACATGGTCAACGCGCACCAGGCCGACGCGCTGGTCTGCATCTCCAACTGCGACAAGATCACCCCGGGCATGCTCAACGCGGCCCTGCGGATGAACATCCCCACCGTGTTCGTGTCCGGCGGTCCGATGGAGGCCGGTAAGGCCGTCGTGGTCAACGGCGTCGCGCAGGTCCCAACCGACCTGATCACCACGATCGCCGCCTCCGCCAACACGGAGGTTGACGAGCAGGGGCTGACGACCGTGGAGCGGTCGGCCTGCCCGACCTGCGGGTCGTGTTCCGGGATGTTCACCGCGAACTCGATGAACTGCCTTGTCGAGGCGCTGGGCCTGGCGCTGCCGGGCAACGGCACGACGCTGGCCACGCACGCCGCGCGCCGGGGGCTGTTCGAGCGGGCCGGACGGACGATCGTGGAACTGGCCCGCCGCTGGTACGAGCAGGACGACGAGAGTGCGCTGCCCCGCTCGATCGCCACGGTGAAGGCGTTCGAGAACGCGATGGCACTGGACATGGCGATGGGCGGCTCGACCAACACGGCCCTGCACATCCTGGCCGCCGCGCATGACGGCGAGGTCGACTTCACCCAGGACGCGATCGACGAGATCAGCCGCCGGGTGCCCTGCGTGTGCAAGGTGTCGCCGAACTCCAACTTCCATATGGAGGACGTGCACCGGGCCGGTGGCATCCCGGCCATCCTCGGCGAACTGGACCGGGCCGGCCTGCTGAACCGCGACGTGCACGCCGTGCACAGCGGCTCGCTGACCGACTGGCTGTCCACCTGGGACGTTCGCGCCCAGTCGCCGTCGGCCGAGGCGGTCGAGCTGTTCCACGCCGCGCCCGGCGGGGTCCGCACCACGGAGCCGTTCTCGACCGACAACCGTTGGTCCGAACTGGACACCGACGCGGTGTCGGGGTGCATCCGCGACAGGGAGCACGCCTACAGCGCCGAGGGCGGCCTGATGATCCTCAAGGGCAACCTCGCCCCCGACGGCGCGATCATCAAGGCGGCCGGCGTCGACGAGGAGCTCTGGCGGTTCCAGGGCCCCGCGCGGGTGGTGGAGAGCCAGGAAGAAGCGGTGTCGGTGATCCTCGGCGGGCAGGTCAAGCCCGGCGATGTGCTCGTGATCCGCTACGAGGGCCCGGCCGGTGGCCCCGGCATGCAGGAGATGCTGCACCCGACCGCGTTCCTCAAGGGCGCGGGTCTCGGCAAGAAGTGCGCGCTGATCACCGACGGCCGGTTCTCCGGCGGCAGCTCCGGCGTGTCGGTCGGGCACATCTCGCCGGAGGCCGCGTCCGGCGGCGCCATCGGGTTGATCGAGGACGGTGACCAGATCCTCATCGACGTCGAGGAGCGCCGGCTGGAACTGCTGGTGGACGAGCAGGTGTTGGCCGATCGGCGGGCGAAGATGGAGGCCGGCGAGCGGCCGTGGCAGCCGCGTGACCGGCACCGCCCGATCACGGCCGCGCTGCGCGCCTACGCCCGGATGGCGACCTCGGCGGCAACAGGCGCAGTCCGCGACGTCAACAAGTAATGATCTAGATGTGCGGAAGGGCCGTGCTGGTTCGCAACGCGAACCACACGGCCGCGGACGCGGCGATCGCGATGATCAGGAAGAGCCAGCCGTTGGCTACCGGGTGGCGGAACCACGGGAACGGCTTGTCCAGGGCCACCCGACCCGGGCCGGCGAACAGCAACGTGACCGCCCCGGTCGCGATGACCAGCGGCAGCACATAACCGCTGGGCGAGAAGAATCCGGTGTGCCAGGTGACCAGGATCGCCTGCGACATCACCGCGAGCACGCCGGCCGCGGCGAGCGGGGTGAACAGCCCCAACACCAGCAGGCCACCGGCGGCGAGTTCGGTGCCACCCGCGAGCCAGGCCATCCCGACCTCGTCCTTGAAGCCGCGCTGCGACAGGTACAGCGAGAAGTCGTGGATGCCCGGGCCGTTGAACGACCCGAACAGGTACCACAGCCCGTACGCGATGAGCACGCCCCCGAGTACGAGCCGCAGCACCAGTAGCCCGAAGTCCGCGCCGCCGTGCCAACGCGTTCGCGGCCGCTCCTGGTCATCGTCGTCATAGATCGACACGGTGGGCGGGGTGAGGTTCGTCCCGGTCCCCAGATGGTTCTGCGACTGGTCGGTGAAGAACAGACCCGAGTCGCCGTCCGCTGCCTCTGGTGGGTTCGGCTGGATGCTCACGCCTGGCGACCGTACGGGATGACATGCCACGGGCGCGACAGTTGGGCGCGAAACGCCACAAATTTCCTGACAGTCCTCCGCCCGGACGCCTAGTACGAGCCGCGCACCACATTCTTGGGTGACTCTCCGGCCGCGTACCGGGCGATCTCGGCGGCGGCGACCCGCCAGGAACGCTCGGTCATGCCCCGGCACGCGCCGCCGACGTGCGGGAACAGCGTCAGTCCCTGAACAGTCCACAGTGGATGTCCGGCTGGCAGCGGTTCCGGGTCGGTGACATCCAGGATGGCGCCCAGCCGCCGGCTTTTCAGCTCGGCCAGCAGCGCATCGGTGTCCACTACCGGCCCGCGAGCCACGTTGACCAGCAGGGCGCCGTCGGGCATGCGGGCCAGGAAGGCGGCATCCACCAGGCCGCGCGTCTCGTGGGTGAGCGGCACCATCAGCACGACGATGTCGTGCGCGCCGAGCAGTTCGGGCACCTCATCCATGCCGCGCACACCGTCCCGGGCGTGCCGGCCGGCGAGCGTGACCTCCGCGTCGAACGCGAGCAGCCGGCGCTCCAGCTGGTGGCCGAGGTCTCCGGCGCCGATCACCAGAACCCGCTTGTCCTGCAGGGTGTCGGTGGGGTGCTGGTTCCACCGGTGGGCTCGCTGGTCCTCGGCGAACCCGTCCACGTTCCGCAGCCGAGCCAGCAGGCCGGCCATCACCAGCTCCGCCGTGCTGCCGCCGTGCGCGCCCCGGCAGGTGGACAGCAGCACACCGTCAGGCAGCTGGCCGACCCACACCTCGGCACCCGCGGACAGCAGTTGCACATAACGCAGCGCGGGCAGTTGCGGAATCAGATCCAACACTCGCGGACCGACCAACGCCGGGGGTACCAGGACCTGCGCCGCCCGCGCGGCCGCCGACAGCGGCTCATCGAGGGAATAGCGCACCCGGTGCACGTCCGGTATGTCGGCCAACGCATTCATGCCCAGATCGTCCGGAACCAACACGGTAACGCTCACGGCCAAAGGCTAGGCCGGTGCGGCACACTGGGCGCGATGTCCCCCACCGAGGAACTCACCACGCGGGATCCGTCGCGCGTCGAGCATGAGGTGGTCGCCGCGGACGGCACGGCGCTGCGAGCCTGGCGGACCGCGACGCCCGGAACGCCCGTGCTGCTGTGTCCCGGCCTGGGCACCCCGCCCGAGGCCAGCCCGAGTCTGCTCGCGCCGGACTGCGGGGTGCGCGTGCACAGTTGGCACTACCGGGGTCTTTTCGGCTCGGCCCGGCCGGCCGATCCGCACCGGATCACCCTGGCCGATCATGTCGCGGACGCGGTCGCGGTGCTTGATGACGCCGGCCTGGACGAACCGATCGTCGCGCTCGGCTGGTCGCTGGGTGCGGCGGTGGCGACCGAACTGGCCTGCCGGCATCCGCACCGGGTGAGCGGGTTGCTGCTCGTCGGCGGGGTGGTGGGCGATCCTTTCGGCGGCATACTCGGCGTGTTCGATCCCGCCGGCACCGCCGAGCCGGCCAGGCGGGCGTTGCTGTTGGCGCTGACCGAGCTGATGCGCACCACCGGCCCGGTGCTGCGGGAGGTCACCAGGCGGGTGCCGGTCAACCGGGCCACCGCCACCCTGCTGCGGTATTCGGGGTTCATGCGTCCGGAATGCCCGACCGAGGACGTGGTCCGCGCGGTCGGGGCGTTCCTCGGCCACGACTGGGCCTGGTACGCGAGGCTCGCGCTGGCGTCGGCGGGTGCCCGGGTGCCGGATGTGGGCCGGCTGCGCATCCCGCTGACCGTGCTGGCCGGCCGGTATGACGTGGTCGCCGACCCGCGGCATGTGCTGCGGCCGCTGGCGGAGCTGCCGCAGGCCCGCCTGCGGGTGCTGCCGACCAGCCATTTCATCCCGCTTGAGGCCCCCGATGTGCTCGCCGAGGAACTGCGGACGTTGCTGGCCCGGGCGGAGGCGGTGCGCGAGGCACTGGCCTTGGCCGGCCAGGCCGACCGGCATGACGAGACCGACGACGAGACCGACGAGGACGCCGTGTCGGATGACGACGTGCGCCGCGACGCCGTAAATGCCCCGCAGGATGTCGGGTGGGCCGCTCACGACCCGTTCACGCCCGCCGGCATAGCCTGAAATTCGTGCCCTCTGCCCGTCGTACCAGCACGCTCACCGCGACCGTGCTCGCGCTGGTCGCGACGCTCGGCGTGGCCGGGTGCGCGGACTTCGCGCAGGAGGCGGCGCCCACCTCGTGGCATTCGGCGGCCCCGCTGTCCCCCGAGGCCGCGCCGAACCCGGAAGTGCCCGGCATGGACGGCGGTTCCAACGGCACCACCGCGACCGGCGACCCGTCCAGTTCGACCTCGGTGCCGCCGCCGCGCGGTTGCCAGGACTTCAATCCGGCGGTGATCGCCACCTGCCTGAACCCGATCTCGGCGGTGGCCATGTTGCCGGGCACCGGCGCGGATCCGATCGGCCTGGTCGCCGAGCGCGGCACCGGCCGCATCCTGCGGGTGCAGAAGGGCCACACGCCGGTACTGGTAACCACCGTGCCGGTCGACGCGGTCGGCGACGGCGGACTGACCGGTCTGGCGTTGTCCCCCACCTACGGCGAGGACCAACTGGTCTTCGCCTATGTCACCACAGCAACCGACAACCGGGTGCTGATGATCGCGCCCGGCGACGCCCCCAGGCCGATCGTGACCGGGATTCCCCGTGGCAGTACCAACAACCGCGGCGCACTGGCGCTCGACAACCAGGGTGCGCTGCTGGTGGCGACCGGCAACGCGGGCGATCCGGCGGCCGCCGGCAACCCGACGTCGTTGGCGGGCAAGGTGCTGCGCATCGACGTGGACGGGCAGCCGGCCGCCGGCAACCCACACCCGGGATCGTCGATCGTCGCGTCCGGGGTGGCCGATCCCGGTGGTCTGTGCGCGTCCCAGGACGGCAGCCAGGCGTGGCTGACCGATCGACTGTCCACTGAGGATGCTCTCTACAAGCTCCGGTTCGGCACCGCCGTCGGCGCACCGGCCTGGGCCTGGCCGGACCGGCCCGGGGTCGCCGGCTGCGCGGCCTACGGCGGCTCGATCATGATCGCCATGTCCACCGCTGCCGAGGTACAGACGCTGAGCCTCAACTCGGATGGCTCGTTCTCCGGCACGCCTCAGGTCGGGCTGAAGTCGCCGGGCGGTTTCGGCAGGCTGTCGGGCGTGGACGCGATCGGCGGCCAGGCCGCGATGGTCGGCACGGTGAACAAGGATGGCGGCAAGCCGGTGTCCAGCGATGATCGCGTCGTGCTGATCGTCGGTTCGTCCGCGACCGGCTCCAGCCAGGACTGACCGCCCACACGCTGGGCCATTTGGGTGGTTTGTACGTCCTGTGGAATCGTGTGGAACGTGATCTGGCCGGCGTGCGTCTACACAATTCGAGACATCGACTGGGAGTGATGAGCGTGAGTGACCCGGTGTTCGGTGCGGAATCGCCCGATGATGCTCGCGCGCGGTTGGACCAGTGGACGGCCGACGCGAAGGCCAAGGCACAGCGCTACCAGGCCATGAAGACGCAGGCCGCGAAGGTGTCGGTGTCCGCGACCTCGCCGGACGGTGTGGTGACCGCGACCGTGGACTCGGCCGGGAACGTGTCCGACCTGCGGATCACCGACAAGATCCAGGGATCCTCGGGCGAGAAGATCGCCTCGCTGGTGCTCACCACGATCCGCAGGGCGCAGGCACAACTTCCGGAGAAACTGCGCGAGGTCATGGCCGAGACGATCGGCGAGGACCAGGGCACGATCGACACCATCGTCGGCAACTACCAGGCACGGTTCCCGGAACCGGTCGAGGACGAGCCCGCGGCCAGCAAACGGCCGGACACCGAGATGAAGATCGGCGTGCCGGAGGACGACGACGAGGACTGGGGCAACCGGTCGATCACACGGTAGGCGAAGGGGTACGACGATGGCGGGTAGCGGCGGGTCGGGCGGCTTCCAGGTCAGCGCCACCGAATTACAGAACCATGTGCGTGCCGTGCGGCAGGCGGCCGCCACGGTCGGTCAGGCGATGGCCGCCGCACAGCAGGTGACCATGGGTGTGGAGGCGTACGGGCTGATCTGTGGCCCGCTATTCGTGCCGATCGTGACGGCGGTCAGCGCCCCCGGCCTGATCACCCTCAAGGTGGCCGAGGATTCGCTCAACTCGGTCGCCGACACCCTTGGCAAGACCGCCGCCGCCTACGCCAGCGCGGACCAGGGCAACGCGAACTCCTTCAGCACGCTCGACGGTGGCGCGCGATGACCAATCCGTTGGTGGCGCGGGCGCAGGATTCCACCACCTGGCATACCGGTATCAATCTGCTGGATGACGCGTCGGGTGTGGCCGAGGGTGTGTCGTCGGGCAGCTGGGTGGAGGGTGGAATCTCCGCCCTCGGCGTCGGTCTGGACGCGTTGACCATCGCGATGAATCCGGTCGGCACGTTGATTTCCTACGGCCTGAACTGGTTGATCGAGCATGTCAAGCCGTTGACGGACGCGTTGGATCATCTGGCCGGGGATGCCGATCAGATCGCCGCCTACGCGCAGACCTGGGGCAACATCAGCAAGGCCGTCGGTGACGCGGCCACGCAACTGTCGGACACGGTGAACCGGGACACCGCGAACTGGACCGGGCAGGCGGCCGACGCCTACCGCGCCAACATCACCAACCGCATCCACAGCATGAACGCCGCCGCCACCGCCGCGGACGCGATCGGCACCGCGGTGCGGATGGTGGGTGTGATCACCGCCGCGGTGCGCATGCTGGTGCGGGACATCGTTACCCAGGCCATCGGAGACATCGTCCAGGATGCCGCCGAGGAGGTCTTCTCGCTGGGTTTGGGCACGCCGGTGGTGGTGGCGCAGGTCGTAGAGCAGGTGTCGGCGTGGGTGGAGAAGATCTCCGGTGTCATCCGGAAGCTGATCAACTCGGTCGAGAAGCTGCGGCCGTTGATGAGCAAGCTGGAGGAGGTCTGGGAAGGCATCCAGAAGGTGATGCGTACCCTGCACGGCCACGACTCCGACGAACCCCACCTGGCCGGCGACGGCGAGGGCACGTCCGTGTCCTCCGTCGATGACCCCCACGCCGGCGGCTCAGACGGTTCCACCGCCACATCCTCGGCGGACGGCTCCGGCGACAGCATCAGCGGCACCAATACCGATCCGAGTGCGAACTCGAAGCCGGCGGATGGCACCCCCACCACTGGTGACCCGATCGACGTCACGACCGGCGTGATGCTGCAGTCGGAGACCGATCTGGAACTGCCCGGCACGCTGCCGCTGGTGATCTCCCGGACACATAAGTCGTCCTATCGGGTGGGCCGTTGGTTCGGCCGGTCGTGGGCGTCCACACTGGACCAGAAGATCGAGATCGAGGCCGACGCGATACATTTCGTCGTCGCCGACGGCATGCTGCTGAAATTCCCGGTACCCGACCAGACCGGCTGGGTCATCCCCGACGAGGGCACGCCACTGCGGCTGGCCCGCACCGACGGCGGCTACACGGTCACCGACCGCCAGGGTGGCCAGACCCTGCACTTCGCCGCCAACGGTACCGATCGACTGCCCATCACCGCGATCACCGACCGCAACGACAACCGGATCGACCTCGACTACGACCAACACGGCACCCTCACCGGCCTGCGGCACTCGGGCGGCTACCACGTCGCCATCGACACCACCGACGGGCTGATCACCCAACTACGAGTGCGCGACCCACAGGGCCCGGACGTCGTGCCCCGCCGCTACCGCTACAACCAGCGACGCCAACTGACCGAGGTCCTCAACTCCTCCGGCCTGCCGATGCGCTTCGACTACGACCCCGACGGCCGCATGACGCGCTGGGAAGACCGCAACGGCATGTGGTACCGGTTCTTCTACGACGCCGACGGCCGCTGCGTCCGAGGCGAGGGCAAGGACGGCTACCTCAGCTACACGTTCGCCTACGACCCCGAAAACCACATCACCCGCTCCACCAACTCGCTCGGCCACACCACCACCTACCACCTCAACGAACGCCGCCAGGTCATCCGCGAGGTCAATCCCCTCGGCCACGCCACCCTCAGCGAATGGGACCCCCACCACCGCCTGCTCTCCCGCACCGACCCCGTGGGCCGCACCACCCGCTACGAATACGACCCGACCGGAAACCTCCTGCGCGTCACCCGCCCCGACGGCAGCCAAGCCGTGGCGGAGTACAACGGCTTGGGCCTCCCGACCGCCGTGGTCGAGCCCAACGGCGCGATCTGGCGCTACGACTACGACGAACACGGCAACCGCATCGAGGTGACCGATCCAGCCGGTGCGGTCACCCGCTACCACTACAGCGCGCACGGCCATCTGGCCGGGCTCGTTGATCCACTCGGCGCGGTGGCGCGGATTGAGACAAATGCCGCCGGGCTGCCGATCGAGGTCACCGATCCGACCGGTGGGGCCACCCAATACACCCGGGATGGGCTGGGACGCGTTGTCGAACAGACCGATCCAGTCGGTGGCGTCACTCGCTTTGGCTGGACCGTCGATGGGAAGCCGGCCTGGCGGACCGGCCCCGACGACACCACCGAGCAGTGGGCCTACGACGGCGAGGGCAACCCCGTCACCTACACCGATCAACTCGGCCAGATCACCCGCACGGAATACGGCGCTTTCGACACACCGACGGCCGCAACACCACCGGATGGGGCGAGGCTGGAATACCGTTACGACACCGAACTCAGACTATTGTCAGCGACCAACCCTCAAAGCTTGGTGTGGCGGTACGAATACGACCCGGCCGGGAACCTGATCAACGAAACCGACTTCAATGGCCGTACGTTGCGGTACGGCTATGACCCGGCCGGCCAGCTGATCCAGCGCATCAACGGCATCGGTCAGACGGCGCATTACGTCCACGACGTGCTGGGCAACATCGTCGAACAGACCACTCCCGAAGAGCGGACCCGGTTCATTTATGACCCCCTGGGTCGTCTCGTCCGCGCCACCGACGGCGACACCATCCTGGAACTCACCCGCGACCCGCTCGGCCGCATCTTGACCGAGACATGCAACGGCCGCACGGTCACCAGTCGCTACGACCTGGCGGGGCGGCGCGTTCGCCGTGTCAGCCCGTCTGGCGTGGAGTCGACGTGGGAGTTCGATCCGGCGGGCCGAGCCACAGCCGTCCACACCGGTGACCACACGCTCGCGTTCACTCATGACGCCGCTGGGCGGGAGACGGAACGCAATCTGGACGAGGCTTTCCAACTCGCCCAAACCTGGAATCCCGACCACGAACTCATTTCCCAAACCTTGATCGGCGGGCAACGCCACGCATTGGCCGGGACCGCCCCGGCTCGGACACTTCGCCGGCGCGACTACACCTACCGGTCCGACGGCTACTTGACCGGAATCACCGACACCGTTTCCGGTGCCCGGAATTTCGACCTCGACCCAGCAGGTCGAGTCACCGCCGTTCACTCCCTCACCGGCACAGAGACCTACGGTTTCTTTGGCCTGGCAGCAACACACAACCCTGTGGGGCGCTCTCCTCAACCAACCCAACAACCGAGCAGCCACACCACTCCGCTTCCCCGGCCAATACCACGACCCCGAAACCGGCCTCCACTACAACTACCACCGCTACTACGACCCCCTGACCGCCCGCTACACCACCGCCGACCCCCTCGGTCAAGAACCGAACCCCGCCAACCACCACGCCTACGCCCCGAATCCCCTCGCCTGGCTCGACCCTCTCGGCCTGATGTCTTGTCGCGCCACCGCTGGAGACGAGGAGGACACGGTTAGCCTCTTCAAGGCATCCCAGCGAGGTTTGGGCGAGTCTCATTACACTAGCGGCTATAAGCCGGAGGACTTTCCAGGCAATGGTGCCTACTTCGCTCGTCAAAGGGAAATTTCCGAAAGTTATGCCGTCCACTACGGCGAGGGTGTGATCGAGACGCGCATCCCTCGAAGCGTCTACGATGAGAATTTTGCCCAGTATGAGATGGAATACCTCGGGACGCCTCCAGGCACCGAGCTCGCGATACCACCTGGAAAACTAGAATTGCTCAATAGGTTCGAACGGATCTGGCACCGATGATGACCGACAAGACTCCCCGCCTTGTTCACGGCGTGGTTACGCGACATGAGCCCTATGGCTTCTACATCGATTTTGGAGGCACACAACAAGGTGTCGTTGTCATTACCCTCATCGACGATGACCCAACGCACCCAAATCCACCATTCCCTCCCGTAGGCTCAACTATTGAGGCTGTCCTTCTCGGCTACACCAAAATCGGTCAACAGCCACGGCTAAGCGTGAGACCAAAGGACATTCGGGCGGTCAGCGAGACCTGACATCGCATGCGATGATCGAGTAGACGCGAAGGCAATATCGTTCGCGAGGTGTAGGTCGCTTGTGGATCGGCATAACGAACCGGGACGGAAACCGAGGACCTTCTATCATTATCGAGAACGAGAACGTATGCTGAGCCGGTGACCGACGCTGATCTCGTGCTTCACCCGGTGCGACTGCGGATCCTGCAGGCCTTCCTCGGTGGACGGCACCTGACGACCGGGCAGTTGGCGTGTGAGTTGCCGGAGGTGCCGCAGGCCGGGCTGTACCGGCACGTCTCCCGGCTCGCCGCCGCGGGCGTGCTCGCCGTCGTGAGCGAGCGCCCGGTGCGCGGCGCGATCGAACGCACCTACGCGCTGCGGGCGGAGAACGCCTGGCTGGGTGCCGAAGACGTCGCCTCACTCGACCGTGACGGTCAGTCGAGGGCCTTCGCGACCTTCGCCGCCGCGCTCATCGCAGGCTATGACGGCTACCTGGCCGCCGGCGAACCGGATCTCACGCGTGACGGCGTGAGCTATTCGATGAACGCGCTGTGGCTGACCGACGAGGAGCACGCCGAGTTCCTCCGCGATATCGCGAAAATCGTCGCGCAGCGCGCCGCCAATGGTCCGTCTGAGGGCCGCCGGCGCAGGCTTGTCGCGAGTGCGTTCTTTCCCGCGTCGGGAGGCAGCGATGACTGACAGAGAGATCCGCTTCCAGTCGGCCGGTGTCACGCTCGCCGGAACATTCGGCGTCCCCGAGAGAAACGAACCCGTACCGGCCGTGCTGATGCTGCCCGGATCGGGTGCGACCGACCGCAATGACAATGCGAAGGCGCTGGCCATCAACGCCTTCCCGCAGTTCGCGGCCGCGATCGAGCAACGGGGCATCGCGACCCTGCGGTATGACAAGCGCGGCGTCGGTGCCAGCGAGGGTGACGACCAGACCTGTGGCTTCGACCATCGCTTCACGGATGCCGTCGCCGCCGTCGAATGGCTCCGTCAACAACCCGAAATCGACGCGGCGCGCATTGTCGTGCTCGGTCACAGCGAGGGCGCGAGCCTGGCGATCCGGCTGGCGGGCGGCGCGGCACCCGTCGCGGGGGCGATCCTGTTGGCCGGATCGGCCCAGACCGGCGAGCGGACACTCCTGTGGCAGGGCCGGAAAATCGCGGACTCCTTGACTGGATTCAACAAATGGCTGCTGCGCGTCTTGCATATCGATGTTGCCAAGTCGCAGCGGAAAGCGTTCGCCCGGATCAACGGTTGCACCGCGGACGTCATTCGGGTGCAGGGCCGAAAGGTCAACGCCCGGTGGATGCGGGAGTTCCTCGCCTATGATCCGGCCATCGATCTCGCCCGTGTCAACGTTCCCGTGCTGGCCATCACCGGCGATCACGACCTGCAGGTCGACCCCGACGACCTCGACCGGATGCGCGAGCTCGTGCACGGTCCGATTCAGACGCTCCGGCTGCCCGGCGTGACCCACGTGCTCCGCACCGAAGGCGAGAAACGCGGCCTGCCCGGCTACCGCGAACAGGCCCGCCGGCCGGTCGATCCGCGGGTGATCTCCGCCGTCACCGGCTGGCTGGCCAGGATCACCGACGACGATCTGCGAACACCGTCGGCGGGTTAGTGCCTGACCAGTGGATCCGCGGGACAGGCCCTTAGCCTGCTTTCGCCAGTCGCTGGTTCTCCACGGGGACGAGATCGTCCAGGGCCAGGTTCAGCGCCCGAGCCAGGGCCGCCACGGTGAAGAACGCCGGAGTGACGATCCGGCCGGTCTCGATCTTGCGCAGCGTTTCGATGGGCACACCCGAGACGGTGGCGACCTCGACCATGCTCCGGTCCCCCCGCGCGGCGCGCAATGCCGCGCCGAGCTGGCGTCCACGCTCGCGCTCTTCCGGGGTCAGCATCGGCCGCACCATGGGTGTGATAGTAATACCGGGATAGTTATACCGCACTGATGGTGAGTTGGTGACACGATGGTCGAGCTCAAGACGCCCGGCGAGATCGAGGCAATGCGGGCGGCTGGGGCGCTCGTTGGCGACATGTTGCTCGCCGTCAAGCGTGAGGCGGCGGTCGGCACGCGGCTGGACGCGTTGGACGCCCTGGCCCACGACATGCTCGACAAGGCCGGCGCCACCTCGCCGTTCCTCGGCTACCAGCCGGGGTTCGCCTCCTCGCCCTTCCCGGGCGTGCTGTGCCTGTCCGTCAACGACGCCGTGCTACACGGCCTGCCGAGCCGGTACCGGCTCCAGGACGGCGATCTGCTCTGCGTCGACGGCGGCGCCACGCTCGACGGCTGGACCGGCGACTCCGCGCTCTCCTTCTGCGTCGGCCAGGAATCCCCCGAGGACAAGGCGCTGCTGGAGACGACCGAGCGGGCGCGCGCCGCAGGCATCGCGCAGGCGCGGGTTGGCGGTCGCCTCGGTGACATCAGCGCGGCCATCGGCGCCGTCGCCCGCGCCGGCGGCTACGGCCTGCACACGGATTTCGGCGGCCACGGCGTCGGCCGCACCATGCACGAAAACCCCTCCGTGCCCAACGACGGCCGGGCCGGGCACGGCATGCGGCTGCGGGCGGGTCTGACGATCGCGATCGAGCCGTGGTTCATGGCCGGCGGCAACGACGCGTACCAGGTCGACGCGAACGGCTGGACGATCCGCAGCCTCGACGGCTCGCGCGGCGCCCATTTCGAACACACCGTCGCGGTCACCGACGACGGACCGATCATCCTCACCGCGCCCAGCACGGCGGAATGATCATTCCCTCATCAGCAGTCCTCGCCGCGCCAGGACTCGATGCCCGCCCGCACCGCGAGGCCGGCGATGCCCAGGCCGATCAGCGGGTCGGCCCACCACCAGCCGAGCAGCGCGGTCGCGAGCAGGCCAAGCAAAACGGCGCCGGCGAGGTACGCGCACAGCAGGTTCTGGGTTCCCTCGCCGCTGGTCGCGCCTGATCCCAGCCGCGTGCCGAGCCGTTTCTTGGCGCCACCGAGCAGCGGCATGATGATCAGGCTCGCGATCGACAGGCCGATGCCCAACCAGCTCGTGTCGGGATGCTCGCGGGCGACCAGCGTCGTGATCGCGTCGACGGCGATATAGGGCGCCAGCACGAAGAACGTCACCGCGACGGCACGGTTCGCGCGCGCCTCGGCGGTATCGGACAGCGTTCGGCCGCCGGTGAACCGCCAGATGACGATGATGCTGGCCAGGCTCTCGATCGCCGAGTCCAGGCCGAATCCCAGCAGCGCGACCGAACCCGCCAACACCGCGGCGATGATCCCGATCGTGCCCTCGGCGGCCATGTAGCCCAGCGACAGCCAGGACAGCAGGCGCGCCTGCCGGGCGGCCCGGTGCCATCCCGCGTCTCGGACGATGCCGGCCGGCCTTTCGGCGTGGTCGGCGCCGTACGCCGCCGTCACGGCGTGTCGTCCTCGGCACCGCAGTCCCCGCAGGCGTCCACGCCGTAGTTGGGACACAGCGCGACCGCGTTGCCGGTCGCCGCCAGCACCGTCTCCGCCGACGCCAGCAGGTCGATCAACGCCGGCTGGGTCAGCCGGAACAGCGACGCGCGGCCCACCGGTTCGGACGTCACCAGGCCGCAGTCGCGCAGGCAGGCCAGGTGTTTGGAGACGGTGGACTGCGCCAGCCCCAAAGCCTCGACCAGGTCCACGACGCGCGCCGGCTCGGTGGCTAGCCGGCGCAGGATCGCCAACCTGGCCGGATCACCCAGCGAGCGGAACAGCGCCGCGGCCGGCGCGAGCTCCACCCGCGCCAACTCCGCACTTCCAGCTGATATCGCCATACGGCGATGTTATCACCGGATCTACTTGGGGATGAAGCCCTCGCCGGTGGAAACGTTCACGATCACGGCGTGCGTCTCCTGTGCCCACAGCTCCGGGTGCTCCGGTTCGGGTACCGCCCCGACGCCGTCGGCGATCTGCACGGACAGCCACCGACCGGCGAGTATCGCCATGCACTGCCCCTCGTGAACCCGCACGGGCGATCCCGGGCGAAGCGATGGCACGGTGTGGTGATGCCAGAGCCGCACCGTCCCGTCATCCAAATAGGACACCGTGATCTCCAGTCCCGAGACCTCCGACACGGTGCCGTCTCGCCAGCCCCATGGCTGCTCCCCCACCAGGCGGCCCTGGATCGGATTGACCTTGTGGCCGCGCCCGAACATCGCGCATTCGCTCAGCACGCAGGGCGTCGCGGACCATTCGTTGCTCTCGGCCATGAGCCGCGCCCTTCCGGCGGCGCCACACGCGGGCGCCCACCTTGCGACGGCTCGCACCGTCACCGGCTCTTGTCCTGGAGGCACCGATGGTGGTACCGGTTGCCGGGTGACGGGCCAGGACGCCCAACCTCACCACTCTTGAGCTGAACGTGATGGTAGCCGCGGAGGCAGATCCGCGGTAGCGGTACAGGACTCCTGAGACGGGTACCGCTGTCCCGCCTGCCCACGAGGCCTACGTGTCGAGGTGATCCACAAATATCCCGATGAGCACTCGACTGCCGGGTGAGCCATCCGACAGCGCGAAGTGTATGCGATTTCGCGTGGGCTCAATCTTCGCATGCCACTCGCACACGACTTCCTTGTCATTGAACGTGACGACCCTTTGCTGCATTGCCTTTGGATTAGCGTGAGTCCTCACGCTCTCCCGAGACACGCGATAGCCGCATCTCGCCACAAACTCCGCAGCCACCCTGTCAGACTGACCCCGACACTGTTTAATCAGCGCAAGGAAGTCATCGTTAATCGTAGCCAGGATGGCGAGCACCGGCTTGCGTAGGTCGCGATATTTTCCCACGAACTTGCTGAACGTCAGGCCCGCAGCGAAATCGAGATCAGGGAACGCGAGTTCGGTCCAGATGAAGAAACTCTCCTCCGGCACATCCTCGACCACATAGATCGAACGCCAGAAGTCCTTGGCTTTCTCTGGTTCGGAAAAGAAGTAGATCTCCTGATCGTTACCTTCCGCACTGACGGGCATGAACCCCCGACGCTGGGATATATCCAGAACGAGGCACGCGGCCGCTATCCCGGAGCGACGAAGATGGTGGGCGTATGAGACTGTCGGCGCGAAGAGCTCTTCCCCTCCCGCTATCGAGACGTCCAGGCTCTCCAGATCTTGCGGCCATTCCTGGCATTTATCGAAGAGCAGCCCCACTCGCAGGCCAACATCCCGGTCAAGCTTGTCTCTTGCCGCAAACAGCAGATCACCAAGCTTGGTTGAGGGTAAGCAATCCCAGTCCGCCCACTCGTCCCAGATTCCGACGCTCGTGACCGCCATGACCGTCCGGAGCGTATCGGCAAAGTGACCCAGCGTGTCCGCTATCTCCTGACTACCTCGCTCGGCGAAGCAGAAGCTGGACTCATCAACATGTACGCGACTGAAAGTCATTAATTCGTTGGCCGCCTTCGCCGGGCACTCGCCAGCTTACTCAAGTCCTGCTCCAGTTGATCAAAAAACCCCTCGGGCCAGGAGGTCACCGATCCGGACGCGTTGATATGCAACTCCTCGATCACGCCACCCGCGCCGAAGAAATGCACTACCACATTGTCTGATGAAAGCAATTTATCATAGCCAACGGCAAGTCGGATACCGTTCAGGACGTGATCGCTGTGCGTTTCTATGAGAACTTGAACCCCACTGGCCGCCACTTGGCCCAGAAACCTCCCCATCTGCGACTGTGCGGCAGGGTGCAGATGCGCCTCCGGATTCTCCACGATGAGTAGGGATCCTTCGGGCGAAACCAGTGCGGCAACGACGATCGGCAGTGAGTATGAAATACCGAAACCGACGTTGGCGGGGCGTCTGGGCTCGCTCAGTACTCCCGGCTCAGCGATCGTGATGGCGGCCGCGGTATAGCGAGGAAGCCGCTCCGCACTGATCCGAATGGGCCGGACGATCTTGGACATCCAGTATTCGACCTGAGTCCGCACCGTGGTGACGTAGGGCTCTTCGTTCTCCCGGGGTTTCTGAAGTTCCTGGCGTACATGCTCCGAGCCGCTGATCGCCAGCACCTGCGCAACGTACTGACCCTGCCAGCCAACGCCGACAAGGTCGGGCTGCTCCGCGGAGAGTTCCAACATCTCCCGAGGGCCGAGACGTTCCGCGCAGAGGTAGGTGAACCGACGATCGTCCTGTTCCAGCTGCGGCGGTACTCCGCCGTTTCTGATGACGCTCAAATTAAGCGCATCAGGTGGATCAGTTCCGAGACTCAGTTCAACTGTCCGCTCGGAAGACTGCGCCGAGAGATAAGTGAAGGTGAATTCGATCTGTTGGTCAGTCGATTCCGAATTGAGGACATCCTGCGACTCGCCGAGAGCCAGGCCATACGGGCCGTTGAGCTGGACCACCCGCGCCGTGCGAGAAGCGGCTTGTTTGGCCAGCAGGATGCTCTGGATCACCGAGCTCTTCCCAGCGCTGTTGAGTCCCGTGAGGACGGTAAGCGGTCGAAACGCCAGCTCACGCCGCGTTCCGAATGCCTTGAAATTCCGGAGTGAAAACCGTGTGATCACGCCAGATCCTCCACCGCTTCCTGGGTCTTGGCAAAACGGTATTCGACATGGGCGGCCGTACCGGTGGCCGATGTGATCGAGTCAAGAAACTGACGATCTGTCGTCATAAGATCTCGCGCACGCCAGACGATCTGATCCCGTTTCTGGTTGACGAAATCTGGCGCGACACTGGAGAGTGCCGTCGACCATGCCTCGAACAGAGGACGATTGATGGGCTTGAGCGCGTCGTTATCGAGAGCCCACTTTCGAAAGGCGTGCTCACCAAACACCGTATAGCAGTTCACCATCGCCACTCGGAATGCTTCTTTCATCTCCTTAAGCATGGCGTCTGACACCTTGCTCGGATCGTCAATATGCTCGTTCGCCGTGTCCAGAAACTCCTCCATGCCACGGTAATCCCGGTAGCCGCGGAGACCGTGATTCATCCAAAAGGCACAGAATCTAAGCGCCATCTCGCGATCGCTCATACGCACGTGATTCACCAGCTTTCCCCCGGTGGCCTGATTGAATTCAGGCAAGCTGACCAATCCCTTGAGGAAACCTCGGCTTCGATTCTTGCTCATGCAGTGCCGGATCTCCTGCGCATTGAGTGGGGTACCGCCAGTGTTGATACGCTTAAATATGTCGTACTTGACACCGTTGGGCGTGGTGGGATCGATCACATGTGCCACGATCTGCGTGTTGTCGATCCGACGCCGCCACATCGGCGGCAGATCTTTGCAGCGCTTTCCTTTTTGATCCTCAAGGTATTCTAGACCAGTCAGGGAGAAGGCTTCTTTGTCACTGCCGCGGACGAAGTCGTGTACCGTGGACAGACGCTGTAGACCATCGACAACGCGCATCGCACCGTCGGAGTCCTCGGCGAAATAGAACGCCGGTAGTGGTATCTGCAGCAAGATCGACTCAATCAGCCGAGACTTCTGGGTACGGTTCCAAACCTTGGCCCTTTGAAAGTCCGGAGCGAGCTCGAGTCCTCCGTCATCAATATAGTCAAGAACGTTACGGAGGGAAAACTGCTTCGTGCTGACCCGGATCTGGTCAGGATTCCATGGCCGATCAACGACGGGAGTCTCATCGCCTTGACTCTCGCCGTCAACCACCTCAATCTCGACCCCGGTGGGCAAGTCAAGAAAGAGCTCCTCGACAGCGGCATCGCTGGCCGAACCTTGTCCGCTGGTCATGTGTTCCCCTGTCCGTGCGTGCCTTGACCGTGCTTGGCGTGACTGATTCTGCCTCATGGGTGACCGACCGTGTTTTTCGGTACTGATCCCCGGACCTTCTCGTACAGCTGGTCCTCGACGTTCAGAAGTTCGCGTTCGACGGACTCGGTGAGGTTGCGGTCGTCGAGGAGGACGCCGAACTCGACATTGCCATGCTCGGCGCTCCATGAGTAGTTCGCGCTGGTCACCAACAGATACCGATGGTCAATGGCGAGGAACTTCGCGTGATTGCGCACGCTCACGCCGTCGAAGGGTTTGCCGCGGAACACAACGCCGGGCGACAGATGCACGGCGACCTCACCGGCGGTGGGTGCGCCGTGGCCGGCGGCCGCGCCATCCAGGTACACGCGCACCGTGACACCCGGCCGGCGGGCGGCCTCTCGCAGCGCCGACCACAATCCGGAGGATCGCTGGAAGTTGTAGGTGGAGCAGGTAATGGACCGCAGTGCGCGGTCCACGAGATGCGGCACGGACGAGGTGAGCGGCCCACCGTGTGCCAGCCCGCCGGGCATGGTCCACAGCGGCGTGGCCGTGGTCGGGGTCGACCGCGCACCCTCGATGGCCCGCAGGACCGCGATCACCGAGGGCCGAGACCGGGCCGCCACCAGTCGCCGGACCGCAGCATGCTGCCCGGTCGCGATGGCTCGCAGCGCCTGGGTCAGGGTGTCGCCCTCGGTGAGCCGGTTCGCCATGTTTCTGGCCTCGGTCCCGGTCAGCAGCCGCCCGAGTTCGCGCGCGGCCGTGGGATCCACCGGGGGATCCACCGTGGGATCCACCGGGGGGTCAATCGACGGTTCCGAAGAATCCAAGATCGCTCCCCGGGAGATCGACGAGGAACCGCCGGTCGAGGAACCGGTTGGCCCGCTCACATGAGGTTTCCGAGGCCATCACACAGCAGTGGCAGGCGGCACCATGTAGGAAATCCTCTGGGTCCTCGGGGGTGCGATTCGCGCAGATCGGGTCCGACGAGCATCGCCTGGCCCGATGCAGGGCGCCGGTCACGACACGCTCGAACCGATCCGGCTCGCTCATCTGCACGAGACCGCCGAGCGTACCGTCACTGTCGGAGGCGGTGGTGCAGATCAGCAGCCCGGCGGCCGCCGCACGGTCGTCGGATTCCGGCCAGGCGTAGAGCCGCTCGCTCAGGCTCGCCGCGGAATAGCCGCAGGTCATGGCCAGTTCGCGGATCAGCACATGGGCGAGGGTGTGGATCAGCCAGTAGCGTGGCGGCCGCAGCCGGCTGTCCGGGTCGAGGGCCTGCGCGGTGCCGGAGAAGCGGTTGTCGAAATTGCGCCGATGGGCCTGCCGGTGTTTCTCCCAGAGGTCCGTCGACTCGATTCGGGTTTCCCAGTCCCGCACGGCGTCTTCATTCACCTGAAGGAAGATCCCCTCGCCCCGGTCCTCCGTGGCCACCGTCCACTTCGGCTTGTCCGCCCGGGTCAGCTTGACGCGTCGCTGGGAGTCCGCCCGGTCGATATCGTCGATGCGGGTGAAGCCGACCAGGGCGTTGACCTTGCGCAGTTTCTCGACGGCCAGCACCCGGGTGATCTCCTTGCGCAGTTCGGAGCCACGGTCGCGCTTGGACAACGTCAGCCCGCTCACCTCGTCCTCGTCGCGAAGCGAACGCGGGTCACGCTGGAGGTACTGCCATTCCGGGACCAGCAGGGAGGTCGAGTCAAAATGCTCGCTGAACTTCTTCAGTTCCTCCGGCGATTCCTCCGGGCTGAGCGCGGCCTCAACGGCCTGCGCCAGCCGGTCATCCGGGATTCCGGCGACGTCAAGAGACTTCTCCTCCAGTAGATCCCGCAGCACATCGAGGTTGTGGGCGTATTTGGTCAGTTTCTTCTCGTCGAGGGCCGCGCGAATCCGGGTCGCGAGATTGTCGGTCTGGTCCTGCGTCGACTCGGGCATCACGATGATCGAATACGTTTCCGGGAACCACAGGTTCGACGCACCGACGAGGATCAGGCGCGTTTCCCTGCCGCACCGCGGATCGAAACTGTCCAGATGGGGGTGGCGGCCACGACAGCGCGGCAGCTTGCGCGCGCCCGCCTCCCCCTGAGCCTCGTTCATTCCACGGCGTGCACCACAGGACCCGCACACGATCACGGCCGACGCACCCTTGCCCGCCGTGCGATCCACCATTTTCAGGGCCGGAATCTTGGCCTTGGGACAAGGCTGCCAGTGGTGCACCCATTGGTCATAGGGAAACTCGTCGAGATGGCCGTTCACACAGGCCAGCAGATACCGGGCCGGCACCGCGGTCCGGCGGGTCGCCTTGCGGTTGCGGCTGCCGACCCGGCCGGTGCACTGAGTGTGTTCAAAACAGGCCAGGTCGGTGCGGAACGGGTGGGTGTTGGTATAGGAGAACCGCGTGAGCGGGCCCAGCAGGTCGCAGCCGGTGCAGCGGAACCACTGCGGGAACACCCGCGCGGGCACGCCGAGATCGGCACCCTCCAACGACATGCTGCCCTTGGTCGGCTGCCAGGGATGCGGACGCAGTTGGATGTGCTCGGACTCCATCAGCTTCTTCACGACCCGCCGCAGTCGAGGCGCGCTGATCACCGGAATGGCGGCCTCGTCGCGGCGGCTCCAGATGCGATCCCACTCGTCCAGCCCGGTGGGCATGATCGTGAACTGGGGCAGGTCCATGATCGCGCCGGGGCCGTAGGTGTAGAGCAGGGACGACGGCCTGGCCGCGCCGACCTTGGCGCGGTTCCTCTTGACCGTCGTAGTGGCCAGCTTCTCGGCGTCGCCAAGGGGATCGACGGCGGTCGTGGGGTCGTAGATCAGCGCGGTGTCGGCGTTCACGCGGTCTCCTGAGGGGCTTCCCATTGCGGCGCGGTGGCCGGCTGCCTGAAGAAGAGGTTTTCCGGGATCGGGCTGACGAGCAGGTTGATTCCCGGCTGCACCTCGCGCATCGAGTTGGCCACCTTGAACGGCGGGGTGTCCTTCGTGCCGACGTACGCCTTGGCGTCCTCCGGACTCATCAGCAGCGGCCCGAACTGACCCGGGTCCTTACCGCGTTCGTAGTAGAGATGCTTGCCGCGTTCCAGCAGGTATGTGAGGCGTTCCCGCCATTTGCCGAGCCGGTTCTCCAACTGGTTCCGCGCCCGCAGTGCGGATTGTTCGTCGGAGGCGGCCAGCACCCTGTCGACCAGGACATCGATCAGGTGCGTGGCGAACTCCTGCCGGGTGTCGATGCGCTCGGCGTTGTGTTCCTGGGACAGCCCGTCCGGGTCGCCGCCCTGCAGCACGCGCGCGGCGCTGACCAACACCCCGGACAGTCCGCGGTCCAGCGAGGTCGCCGAGAATGGCGTCACCGACAACGCCTCGACCTGCGAATAGAAGGTCTCGTGGTAGTGCCGGAACTGTTCGAAATGCGCCAGGTCGCGGGGCCGGGCCCAGTTCCCGAGCGCGACGACCAGGCCCGGCCTGGCCGCGTCCCGGCCAACTCGGCCGGACGCCTGAATGTATTCGGCGGTGTTCTTGGGCTGGCCGACCACCAGCATCAACCCGAGCCGGCTGACGTCGACCCCGACCTGCAGCATCGAGGTGGCCAACACCGCGTCGTACGGCGGATCACCGTGACGCGTCGGCAGCGGCTTCTCCGCGTTCCGCAGTGCCTGTCGTTCGAGCCGGTGCGCCGTGGTGTCGTAGTTCTCGTCGAACCGCAGGCCCATCTCGTCCAGCGTGCTGGTGATGTCGGCGCTGGCCACCCGCGAGGTGAGTTCGGCGACGTGCAGCCTGCCGGTCGTGCCGAACCGCCTGGGCAGACTCGACCACGGGCGACCCTTGCGCAGCGCGGTCTGGATGTCGTCGCTCATGTAGCGGGCCATGCCCGCCAGCTCCCGGACCGCGCTGAAATACGCCACCAGCGACAGGTAGGGGTCGGCGGCCTCGCCGGCCCGGTCGAGAAGCAGTTGGCCCGCCGCCATCAGCACCTCGGCCACCCGGATCTCCGCGGTGGTCAGCCGCACGCCGGTGGTGGAGATGCCGATATAGCGCCGGCCGGGATGCTCGTCGGAGATCTCCTCCTCCTTGGAGAAGAACGTCTTTCCCACGTCCAGCACCTGCGGCGGGAAGATCGTGATATCTCGCCCGTAAAGGGCCTTGACCTGGTCGGCGGCGTTGCGGGCGGTCGCCGTGGAGGCGACGACCAGCGGCCGCACCGGATGGCCGTCGGCGGTGCGCCAGCTCATCATCACGTCGATGGCGACCTCGAACAGCCCGACCGTGGTGCCGAGTGAGCCGCTGATCAGGTGCAGCTCGTCCTGGATGACCAGGTCCGGTGGGCGCAGCCGGGAGGTCGGACGTACCGCGGCGGCCGGCAGGCCGTCCTTGGCCGGGTGCTTGGAACCGTCCTTGATGTCGCATTTCGCATAGTCGGGATGCACGAAGCCATGCCGCTCGCAACGCCGGGACACATAGCCGAACAGCGAGGCGGCCTCGCCCTCCCGTGCCAGCCGGGCGAACTTGTCGACCGTCGCGATCAGGAAGGCGGGCGCCAGCCGATAGATCTCCTCGTCCACCGTCAGCACCGGCAGGCCCTGGTCCACCCGGCCGCCCGGCGAGAACGGGCAGTCCGCCAGCTCATCCCCGCAGTGCACATACACCCGGCGGTCCGAGGGCCGGGCCGTCACGTTCGCCGAGCGAATCGGGGTGCCGCACCACGGGCAGCGCTGGATCTGCAACACCGTCAGGCGGTACCCGCCGCCGGACTGGTTCGCCCGCTCCAACTGCTCCTGGGCCTCGTCGAACCGCTTCGGGCTGACGTCGGTGCCGACCCACAGCCCGATCCGGAACGGCTCGGTCCCCCACGTGGCCACATCGTCCAACCTGGCCAGTTCCGCCGCGCAGACCAGCGTCGTGGCGCGCTGGAACTGCTGCGAGGTCAGCAGCCGCAGGGTGTAGCGCATCAGCACCGCCACACCGCCGCCGCCATCCAGCGGACCGTCCGGTGTGGACAGGATGCCTTGCCGCCGGCGGATCGCGAACGTGTACGCGGCCAGACCCAGATACGCCTCGGTCTTGCCGCCACCGGTCGGGAAGAACAACAACTGCGCCTTGGGATCGGCACCGGACCGGCGCTTCACCGCCGGATCGGTCAACATCGGCAGTTGCATGAGGACGAAGGCGAGCTGGAACGTGCGCCAGGAATGTGCGCTCGGTCCCCGTTCGAGGACCGTCTGCTCCGCCTGGTCGATGGTTTCGCGGGGATTCGACCCGCGGTGCGCGGCGATCTGGCTGTGGACGCGCTGGTCGGCCATCACCCGGTTCATGAATCGGAAGCAGCGCAACGCTTCCTCGTTGGCGAGTAGGAAGTCGAGCCCCTCCGACAACTGCCGCTGCACCTGCTGCGCCTCGGCCACCAGGTCCACGCCGTCGTCGCGCAGGTGGGCCGGCAGCGCCTCGGCCTCCGCGAGTTGGCCGTCGAGCCAGTGCTGGTAGCCCCGCACGATCGGCTCCAGCCCGGCCCGCAGTTCGGCGGGGCTGGCCGTCTCCAGCTTCCGCATGTCCAGCAGCGCCGACTCGATCTCCTCGGCGGTGGTCTGCGGGGTCTGTACGGTGGGCAGCCAGGTCGTCCAGACCGCGCTGGCGCGGCGGGTCCGCACCGATGCCGTCCAGTCGACCGAGCAGGTGCGGCCAACCGCGAACTCCAGCTTGTCCCGGTACTGGAGTTCCAGCCGCCGCAGCTCGTCGTCCAGCTCGTCGTGGGTGTCCGTCAGTCGATCGGACACCGGCAGGAAGACCTCCCTGCCGCCCGACTCGATCAGCAGTTTGGTCTGGAAAAGCCAGGCGTTGACCGGGATCTTCCGCGGCGACACACGGTCGTTGCACAGCGCGATCTCGATCAGCCTCTTGCCGGCCTCGATGTCGTCGAACCGGTCGATCCGCAGCGTGACGTTGTCCTTGAGCTTGATCGCCGTCGTTTCACCCGGCGTGAGTGTGCCGACGGTGATCGTCTTGGTGATCTCGATCGGCGTGCGCCGGTAGCGGCGATTCTTGTTCTCGCCGGTCGGGTCCTTGATCGAGTCGTAGGTGCCCCAGGACGCGGTCACCGTGAAGGCGTCCAGGTCGTTGGGGATCTGGCAGCGCAGGCCCATCGACGCCGGGATCATCAGCCCGCGCTGCTGCGGCTGGTCATCGACGTCATCCTCGTCCGCACCGGCACCGGACTCGTCCACGCCGGTGACCGGAACCCCCCGGCTGGCCTCGGCGTCGACGGCATCGCCGACATCGGTCGCGGCCTCGCCCTCGTCGTCCTCCGACGGATTCTCCTTGCCGGCGGCCAGCTTGTACGGCGCGATCCGGCCGACCAGATAGGCCACATCTGGCGGGCCATCCAGGACCTCGTCGGGACCGTTGGCCGGGCCGAGCAGCTCCCGTTCCAGGATGTCGACCACGTTCTCGCGGACGGTCAGCGACCGGCCGTCCGGCTCGAACGCCAGGCGATACTGCTCTGCCGGCTTCTTCTGCTGTGGAGCGGTCATTCGTCATCCCCCTCGTCCTCGGTCTCGCCGGCTGGCGGCGGCGCCTCGCCCTGCACGGCGGCCCGGCGGTGGTTCTCCTCCAGCAGCCGATCCAGAATCTCCAACCTGGCGGTTGGGCTGACCGTCCACCGGGTCATCTGGCGGTAGGTGTGAAAGCCGTGCTCCAGCGGCACATCGGACCAGCCATAGGCATCCATCACGGCCCGGTCCAGCTCGACGTGGATCTCCCGCATCCTGGCCACATCGGGATCCGCCGAATCCGGCGTGTCGGGATCGTTGACCAGGTTGTAGAGCTTGGTCAACCCCAACTGCCGCCGCAACATGATCTCCCGCCGCTCGGTATCGAGCACGCGCCCGATCTCGGCAAGGCGATCGTTCGGTTTGGGGCGGGGAAGCGGATCAAAAATGACTGAAGGCGTGTACGTCGGGTCTACGCGCATGGTGGTGCCGTACTTGATCGCCCACGTCTGGTGCGGACTCGATGAGAGTACTGCCTGATCAGCAAAGGAGTCAGTAGCGAAAACTACCAGCTTCTCATGAAAGATCTGACCAGTCCGAACACGTACGGGCATCACGGTCTTGCTGACCCGCGCGATGACAAGCACCTCATCCAGCTTCGCAATCGCCTTCCGCATCGCGGGCCGCTTCTCAGCATATTGCCACCAGTAGTCTCGGTATACCTTGCGATTGTTCTTCAGCCGCTCGGGTCGTACACGCTGGAGGGTTCGTTCGTACGGCAGTCGATAGCCCTTCGCTGTCTGCTCTGACCGGTCGTTGAAGTCGATCACCCAACGAGAAGGCGACGTGTCTGGGCGCGAGTTGAGGTCTTCGCCGTTGAGGTAAGGGAATAGCACCTCTGCGTTCTTCGGATCTTCCGCGATCCAGGCGGCGGCTTCCTCTGGCTCCAACACGAAACCCATGCCGAGCACGATGCACCCTTGGAACGCGATCCCGGCGTTCTCGGCAAGCCTCGCCGGATGTCCTTCCACCCGGCCAGCGGGCTCCAAAAGAGTTGAGATCCTTTCCACCACCGCTTCGTCCGCCAGGCGTGGTACAGCGGCAGCGACGGCCTGTCGGCTTCCCCATACGGCCGCGAACTCGAGGTTCGCGGACGATACAGGCCACGATTTGCTCTGGATCGCCCGCACAATGGTGAAACCGCCACCAACCATTCGGTCGAGTCCAACCTCACGAGTGTCGCCTTGGGCCACCGTGTTGGTCGCGATCAGGCCGAGGCTCCCCCTCTTGTTCAGAAGCGACATGGCTCGCAGGAAGAAATACCCCACCATATCCGCGCTGCCCTTGGTGCCGCCGGCGAGCACGTTGACGTACCAGTCGCGAATGTTGGTGCCGAGCGCGCCAGTGAGCTTCTGGCCTCCCAAGAATGGCGGGTTCCCCACGATGGCGTCGAAGCCGCCGTGCTCCTCCATGACGTTCGGCACCATCAGGATCCAGTGCAGCGGGTTCCAGCGTTCGTAGTCGGTCGGAACGGTCGGTGCGAGGCCCGTAGCGAGAATCTTGTCGAGTTCGGTGCGGTCGCCATTCTGATATGCCTGATTCAGGTTGAAAGCCAGCTTCGCGTACTCAGCGTTCAGCTTCTTCCCTGGCTTGCCACCATGCACGAGTCCTGCCGCGATCACCGCGTCGCCAATCTCGGTCAACTGGGCGACGATCTCGCGATACTGGTCCCACTGGTTGCGTTTGGTGGTGGCGGAACGCTGCGGATCTTTGTCGTCGACCTCGCTCGCCAGCGCGTCTCGCAGCGCCACCGCGCTGCGCAGGGTGCCCTCGACATCGGGCTGGAACAGTGGCAGCTGTGTCGAGGCGCTCGGGTCGATGTGCTGGTACTTGAGTTGGTCGACACTGGTCAGGCCGAGCAACGAGTTGCCGACCAGGATCTTGTCGTCCACGAACGAGAAGGGCAACTTCGGGTCCAGCGACACCAGCCAGAGCGACAGCTTGCACATCTCGACTGCCATCGAGTTGATGTCCGCCCCAAACAGACACTTCGCCACTACCTCACGGATCGCGTGGGTCTGGAGCTCGTGCGGTGTACCGACGGCCACGCCCTCCCGCTGCCACGCCTCGACCAGCCGCTCGGCCAAGTACCGAGCCGCACCGACGAGGAACGCTCCCGAGCCGCAGGCGATGTCCGCGACCCGCAGCTGCAGAATCTGCCAGGACGCCTTGAGCACCCAGCCGTCTGTTTGCTGATACGGCCCGGGCTGGTAGACCAGCGGCTGCAGGGCATACAGCACGACCTCCTCGGCCAGCGACCGGGGCGTGTAGTGCGCGCCGGCGGTGGCTCGGGAGGGCGTCTCCACGACCAGGAGACCGCCGGGCAGAAACACCGTCGGGCGGTCGCGCAGGTCCCGGCGGATGATCCCGATGAACGGCCGCAACCGGTCGCGGAGTGCGGCGTCCGTGCTGACCGCGCGCAGCGCGCGCTCGGCGTCCTCGATCGCGCCGCCGCCTCGGAACGCCTTGGCCAGCGCGGCCTTCGTCGGCCCGGTCGCGGCGGGCTGGTCCTGCTTGGCCCAGGCCAGGATCGCCTCGGCGAGGGCGGTGTCGGTCTTCTTCTCGGCCGCGAAGGACTCCAGCAGCGCGAGCGGGATCTCCGGTTCCTCGCCCTCCTTGCCGATCAGCCCGACGGTGACCTCGTCGACGTCCCGGCAGGAGTAGCCCAGCAGGCCCTCGTAGATGTAACCGATCTGCTCGACGTCGATGTCCCGGAAGGAGATCCGCTGTGCCTGCCCCTTGATCCTGGCGACCTGGACGGCGCGCAGCATCTCCAGCATGACCCGGTCGGACACGGTGACCGCCAGTGTCCCCTGTGGACCAAGCGCGGTGAGGAACGGGAACCGGCCGGGGTCGAACAGCGAGCCGCCGTAGGACGGCAGCCGGATGTCCTCAAAGGACGCTCCCTGATACAGCGCCTGAGAGGTGGCGAGCAGCCGGTGCCAGGTCAGGTGGGTGGCGTCGAGTGCCTCGCTGCCCTCCTCGCGAGCGCGGGCGTCGAGTATGTCCAACCGCCCGCTGATGCCGTAGCCGAGGGTGAACAGGCCGCTTGCCGGCAGCAGGTTGCGTTCCTCCGCGAACAGCAGGAACACCACCCGCATCATGACCGTGACGGCCGCTTCGTAGACCTTGTCCCGGTTCGCCGGCAGCGGGTCGGCGTCCCGCCCCGCGGCGAGCGCGGCCTCGGACAACGCCTGCACCAGCAGCTCGACCGCGCGGCGGACCTGGGTGCCCAGCGCCTCGGTGATCTCCTCGGCGGCGGCGACCGACTCGCGGAACAGTTCGGTGAGCCGGTCCTCGGGCTTGCCACCGACCAGCCGCTTCCGGTTGAGCAGCTCGATGAAGGCGTCGCGGGTCTGCGGTTCCTCGATCCAGGTCTGCGCGTCCACGATGCCCGAGGCGACCATGCCGTCGGCGCGGGCGCTGACGATTCCCCACCAGCGACCATCGGTGACAACGCCGATCGGGACGGAGTTGGCGCGCAGCAGCTCTTCCATCCGGTCGATCGGGGAGTTCGCCCAGCCATCCTGCAGCGGGTCGCGCAGCGAGTCGACCGGATCGACGACCAGCACCAAGGCGCCGGTCAGGTCGCCATGCACGAGCGCGCCGGTGGCTCGCACTGTCACGGTGTAGTCGGGCGAGTGCACCGCATGGGCCGAGGTTTTCGTGGCAAAGGAGCGGTTCCAGCCGAGCACATCCCACAGCACCAGACCAACCCAACCGGCAGATTCGAGCCGGTACAGATCCAGGGCGGCCGCGTCGTCGCGGTGCCGGTCCCAGTTCTCCCATGCCTTCTCGAACGCGATCTTCGCGTCCTTGAGCGCGTCGATGGCCTCGGCCTTGGCCGGTGGCATGCCCTGCGGCCAGACGCGCCTGAGCGCGGGCACGGACAGGAACGGCCCGTCGGTGTCGACCAGTTCCAGCCAGGCTCGGTGCAGGTCGGAGCCGGTGGGCGCGAATCGTCGGCCGGTCATGCCAGCACCGTCCCGTTCTTCGCGTCGGCCGGGGTCAGCGCGAACACCACGGCCGCCGCCGAGACATGCGGCCGGATGTCGCGGTAGCGCTCGTTGATCGAGGCGATCTCCCGGCGCTCCTCGTCGTCCAGGCTCTCCAACCGGTCCTCCATCGCCCGCAGGTCCCGGCGGCGCTGTGCCTGTTGGTCGTCGGGGAACAGTTTCTCCTCCTCGGCGCCGATCTCGCGGGCCAGCCGCTCGCGGGAGTGCCAGAGGTTCGCCCGGAAGGCGTCGAAGATCTCGCCCACCCGCTGGATATCGGCGTCTCGGCGTTTCTCCAGGGCCTCGGTCACCTGAGCCTGACGGGCCTGGGCCTTCCGGGACATGGCATCGAGCAAACGCTTGCGCAGCCGCGAGTCCTCGGCGTTCCACAGCGCGACCAGCGACCTTCGCACGTCCTCGCCGGCCAGCGACAGGTCCTTCGCGTCGAGGGTCGCGTCGAGCACGTCCTCCACCTTCTTCTCGGCCATCGCGTTGCCATGCAGCCGGATGCCGGTGAGGAACACCTCCTCGTGCAGCCGCAGACCGCCGCGACCGACCAGCACCAGCCGGGACACCGCCGCCACGCAGGACTCGGGCAGGCCCTCGGTCACCACCGCGGTGACGCGGTGCACCGGCGAGTCGACCTCGAACAGCGCGCTGCGCAGCACGCGGGTGGCGCGCTGCATGAGCGCGTGGCCGAGGTGGACATGCACCAGATCCGGCCGACCCTCGGCCGCCTTGTCGTCGAAGGTGATCGGCCGGTTGATACCGGGACGCAGGCGGGTGTCCAGGCCGCGCAGGGCGGATTGCCAGGCCGTCCCCAGTGCCGGCACCGTGAAAACGGGTGCGTCGGTGTCCTGGGCGAAGCGATGATCCTCGACCATTGGTGGCTGGGCGGTGAGGGTGAGCGCGGTGTCCACTACTCGGCGCGCGTTGGCCGGGGTCAGGTGCATCTCGTTCTTGATGTCGCCATAGCTGCGGGACAACTCGGTGAGTTCGGCATTGAGCCGACGGCTGCCGGCGAGCGTCTCGTTGATGACGTCGTCACCGGCCTTCGACGCGGCCGGTTTCGTCTTGCGGCCGCCCGCCGCGGGGTCGAAATGACCTCGGACCTCGAAGTCGATCACCTGGTTGACGGATCCGAGATCGGTCCGGACCGTTCCGATCTTGTCGACGATCTTGTCAACCAGGAACCGGAGATCGCGGGCGTACTGGGACCGATCCTCGGGCGCGGGAACGAACCGGTAAATCAGCGGTGTCTCGTGCTGCCCGTATCGGTCGATCCGGCCGATCCGCTGTTCCAGCCGGGACGGGTTGAACGGGATGTCGAAGTTGACCAGCCGGTGGCAGTGGTCCTGCAGGTCGATGCCCTCGCCGGCCGAGTCGGTTGCGACGAGGACCCGGACCGGCTCCTGGGCGGGGTCGGCCGTGAACCGCTCGCGGATCAACTCCCGCTCGTCGGGGGGTGTCGAGCCCTGGATGATCGCGAACCTGCCCTCGTAGCCGCGCTGTTTGAGAATGCCGGCGATCCAGTCCAGGGTCGCGGCGTATTCCGTGAACACCACCACCCGCTCATTGCTCCACGTGCCATTCGGCCGGCAGATCCCATCAAGGAATGTGATCAGCGCTTCCAGACGTGAATCCGGCCGGTTCTCGTAACGGGAACCCCATTCGATCAGCGACGCGACCTCGTGGACGCTGGCCTCGCCCAGCGGGTCGGACCCTTTGGTCTGGCGCAACGCGGTGAACTCGGGATGTTCGGTCGCGCCCTCCTCCTCATCGGACTGGCCGCTGCCCAGCACCTCGCTGTAGTACTCGTCCTCGTCGCCGATGTCGAGTTGCCGGCCGGTGCTCGCGGCCTGCTCATACAGTTCGAGCGTGCGGGCGAACGACCACGGGCTGGACAGGAAACGCTTCTTCAGCAGCATCGCCACCAGCCCGCCGGACCGGCGGTCCTTGTTGGCGCGGGCGCTGTCGGTGAGGATCTTGTCCAGCAGCGCGAAATGCTGTTCCTCGTCCGGGCTGGGCTTGAAGATGATCGGCTGGAGTTCGCGCTTGCGGAACTCCTTGTCCGGCAGTTGGGCTTTCAGCCGCCGCACCTTGACCTCGTCCAGTGCCCTTTTGTCGATGTCGGCGCCGCGGCTGAACCGTCGTCCGTCGATCATCTCCAGCAGCGCCGTGAAGGACTCGGAATAGCCGTTGTGCGGGGTGGCGGAGAGGAACAGCCGGTGCTCGCATTTCCCCGCGAGAGCTTTGGTGGCGAGTGTGCGCTTGCTGTCCACCGCGTAGCCGCGACCGCCCGGGGCTACCGTCGGGCTCGCCGGGGCGACGTGATGGGCCTCGTCGACCACGAGGACGTCGAAGGCGTACCGGCGGGCCGAACTGTCGCCCGCGACGCCGGCGAACACCTCGCGCAGCAGTCGCTGGGCCCGCAGGCTCGGCAGCCACGACATACTGACGATCGCCCTGGGGAACAGCTTGAACGGGTTGGCGGCCAGCCCGTGGCTGCGCCGCACCTGGGCGAGCATCTTGCTGTCGACGATGACGAACTCCAGGCCGAACTTCTCCCGCATCTCGTCCTGCCACTTCAGCGACAGGCTCGGCGGGCAGACGATGATCACCGACCGGGCGCGGTGCCGGAGCAGCAGTTCCTGGATCACCAGCCCGGCCTCGATCGTTTTGCCGAGGCCGACATCGTCGGCGAGCAGCAGGTTCGTCCGCGATGACCGCAGCGCGCGGCGCAACGGTTCGAGTTGGTACGCCTCGACGTTCGCGCCACTGCGGAAGGGCGCCTGGTACGAATTGGCATCGGCGGAGGTCACCGCACCCCAGCGGACCGCATCGACGAAGGCTGCCAGCGTGTTCGGGTCGTCGAAGGCATTCGGCTCGATGTGCTCGGGCAGACCCTGGTCGGGCGCGACGGTGTGGCCGACCTCCAGCTCCCAGACAACCGTGAGTTCCTGGCCGAGCCGGTCCTCTTCCAGCGACTGGAGGCTGACGATGTGGGTCAGGCCGGGGGTGCCCTCATCGGCCGGGCTGCGCGGCAGGCCCTGCGACTGAACGTCCGCGACCGCCCAGGTCGAGCCGCGCACGTTCACCACCTGGCCAGGTTCCGGCACAGGTGGTCTCGCGGACGTCGTGACGCCGTCGGCACGGCTGCCGTGCGTGGTGCTCGTTGTAATGGTCACGGGTACCCCCTGTCACTCACTGGAAGTCATCCTGGCCGCAGCTTGCGATTTTCGCAAGTCTCTGGGTAGTGTTGGCGCGTGCCGAACGTCCCCGAACGTGTGTTGACCCTGATCGAAGCGTCTGGGCTGACTCGCCGCGACTTCGGACAGCGGATCGGCCTCGACGAGTCGAAAATGTCCAAATCGCTGAACGGGGCGCGGCGGTTCTCGTCCGTCGACCTCGCCCGGATAGCGGACCTGTGCGAGGTCACGGTGGACTGGCTGATCACCGGCGAGGAACCAGCTCTCGCCGTCGCGGCCAGAACGACCGGCGGCAGCGCGGGTATCGCGCTGCACGCGGCCAAGCGTTACAGCACGCTGCGCGCCGACATGGCCGGGTTTGGCTATTCCCAACCGTGGCAACCTTTCACCGGTGCACTCGCCCATGGCCCCTGGGCCGAGCAGGGGCGGGAACTGGCCCGATCCGCGCTGGCCCGCGTGCGCGCGGCCGAGCGGTCGGTGGCCGTGGCCGACCTGGTGTCTCTCGTCGAGACGGTGTTCGGTGTCGATGTGGCCGTGGTCGAGCTCGGCAGTGGCTTCGACGGCCTGGCGGCATCCTCGGATCACGTCAAGCTCGTCGTACTGGCGACCTCGCACCTGCCGTCCCGGCAGCGGTTCACGCTGGCCCACGAGCTCGGCCACCTGCTCGCCGGCGACGACCAGAACGTCCACCTGGACCGGGACGTGTACGACAAGGCCCAGTCCAGGGACCCCAGTGAGCAGCGGGCCAACGCGTTCGCATCCGCGTTCCTGATGCCGGTGGAACTGCTGCGGGACGCGGTCGGCGCAACCTTCACCGAGCAAACGTTCGCGGCCCTGGCTTGCGACCTCATGGTCACCCCGACCGCGCTCGCCTACCGCTTGCTTCACCTACGCTTGATCGACTCAGGCATCTGTGACCGTTACAAGAAGATCAGCGCCGCCAAGGCGGCGACCGTTGCCGGGCGCGGTGAGGAGTTCGCGCAGCGAGTCAGCCAGGCCGGCACACCACGCCCGCCCGGCCTGCTCCTGCGGGACACCTTCGCCGCCTACGAATCCGGCGCCGCCACCCTCCGCCCCTACGCGAACCTGCTCGGGGTTGATGTCGACGAACTCAGGCAGGCACTTGAGTCCGACCAAGAAACCCCCGATGCCCCGTGACCGAGTTCCTGTTTCCGGACAACACGGTGCTGTGCGACTTCGCCGCCGTGGAGCGGGTCGACCTGCTCCGCTCGGTGCTCAATGGGCGTGGGCGGTGGACCGAAGCGGTCGCGTATGAGGCGAGCAGGTCCGCGCGGGTGCTACCGGCCCTGCGGGCGCTGCTGGGCGACGACTCCCTCGGCGAGCCGATCGAGATCGACGATGAGCACGAGATCCTGCGGATCAACGCCATCCAGCGGGCGGTCTTCGGCGGCGACGACGACGAACCGTTGAAACACCTCGGTGAGGCCCAGACCTGCTTTCTGATCCGCGAACGCCCCGAGTTCGCCGGTTCCTGGTGGATCTCGGACGACAAGGAGTCCCTGTGCTACGCGCGGCGGCAGGGCATCACCACCCGCGAGACGGTCGATCTGGTGGGTACCGCCGTCGCCTATGGCGATCTTGGTGCGGAGGAAGGCTTTGAGCTGATGCAGCGGATGGCTGACGAGGGCTGCGGTGTGCGACTGCCGGACTCGCCGGCCGACCTTCGGCGCTGAGTCAAGGGACGACACGCCAAGAGGAATACGTTGGTGCTGAAGGACTTTCAGCTCATACGATCATGGGTATGGATGAGACCACGGACGAGATGCGCGGCGAGGCGAACAGCCCGGCCGATGCTCAGCCGTGGCGCATCGGTACCCGGGAGTTGCTGGCCCGGGTGCAGGCCCGGATCGCGCACAGCCGCGGCTACCACGCGGTCACCCTCGGGTTGATCGCCGAGTTGAACAACCGTGGTGTCGCCGGCGAGTTCGGCTACCGCGACACCGTATCCCTGCTCGGTGATGCGTTGGTGCTCACCCGGCGCGAGGCCAGCCGCCTGACCGGCCACGCCCAGGCCCTGACCGCACTGCCGCTGGTCGCCGCCGCCGCGGCCGAGGGCCGCGTCTCGGCCGAGCAGGTCACGGCGATCGCCGACACCGTGGCGGCGATGCCGGCCTGGGCCACCCCCGCCGACCGTGAGGTCGTGGAGAAGACCCTGACCGACGCCGCCGGCACCGTGCACGCCAACGGCCTACGGAAGTGGGGCCGGGAGTTGCTGTACCGGCTCGACCAGGACGGA
>DASVLX010000293.1:0-12280 GCA_036384655.1 Pseudonocardiaceae bacterium | reverse complement strand
GAGCACCAACAGGACTCGGGCGCGGTTGGTTCGTTCGGTGGGCACGCCGGCGAAGAAATGCTCGGCGTCCAGCAACCGCTCGCGCGCGGCCGCTGCCTGTCCCTGCGCGACCAGCACCCGGCCGTCGTGCATATCGAGCATGGCGAGCATGCGTTTGCGCGTTGACTCGTCCGACACCGCCAAGGTCAGCTCCCTGGCCTGCGCGAACGCCGTGCGCGCCGCATCGAACCGGCCGGCCTGCTCATGCGCCAGGCCGATCCACACGAACGCGTTCTGCACCTCCGCCGGCAGATGGGCCTGACGGGCGAGTGTGAGCGAATGCCGGAGGTGCTCAAGGGCCACCTCGTTGTTGCCCACCGTGTAGTAGGCCACGCCCAGCTGGGCGTGCATCCGCACCGCCGCCGACCCGGCCGTCCGATCCGCGGCGCGCACGCCGATCTGGTAGGCGATGATCGAGTCCTCGTAGTGATCGTGCTGAAAGTAGAAGGTCCACAGCGCGTCGCACAGTTGGCAGCACGGCTCGTCGATCTTCCGTTCCTCGGCCAGCCGTACGATGGCCAGAAGATTCAGCCGTTCCTGCTCCAGGTCGGCCACCGCTCGCGCCCGGGCGTCGGAACCGCTGTAGGCGGGGCGCAGGCTGGCCGCCCAGGGCCAGTCTCGGACCCGGTCGGACAACAGCAGGTCGCGCGCCGCGACCCAGTCGCGGGTCCACAGCGCCAACCGTCGGAAGGCCGCCTCTGGCTGATCGCCATCGATGGGCTGGCGAAGGGCATGGTCACGCTGTAGGTCGTGGAAGAGGTAGCGGTCGTCTTCGTTTTCCAGCAGGCCAGCGGTCACCAGCCCGTCGAGCCGCATCCGCGCGGCCGGCTCGGACAGCCCCAGCAACGCGGCGGCGGTCCCGACACCAAGACTCGCCGGCAGCCGGGACAGCAACCGATACGCCAGCGCCTGCGCCGCGTCCAACTCGTGGTAGGCGGTGTCCAAAACGGCGATCTCGCCCAGGTGCTCCGGCCCTTCCGGTCCGCCGGCCATCGCCGGGCGATCCCTGAACTGGTATCGGCTCGTCAAACGCATCAGATAGCTGTCGACACGACCCTCGTAACGCAACGCCAATTGTGTGCTGGCGACCGCGAGAATCTGCGGCAGGCCGCCACAGGCATCGACAAGGACACCCGCCGAGCCGCGGTCGATTGGCTTGTCGACCTGCTCCAGCCGGGCGCACACGAGATCGATCGCTATCTCGCGGCGCAGCGGCGAGACACGCAACGGCCGAAAGTCCGCCTCGGTGATCAGCCGGTCGAGGGGCTGGCTGCTGGCGACCAGCACTACTGCCCGGTTTGAGGTCGGCAGCAGGTCCAGCACCTGCCTTGCATCGGCCGCGTTGTCCAGCGCGACCAGGATCGGCTGGCCGTTGTCGGTCCGCTGTTGGTAAAGGGAGAACCGTGCGGCCTGCCCTTGCGGAATCATGCCTGCCGGCAGTCCCGTCGCGACAAGAAATCCTTCCAGGACGTCCGATACCGACGACTGCTTCTCTTTCCATGAGCCGCCCAGATCGGCGGTCAACACACCACCGGGAAACCGGTGCTCGTTCGCGCGAACATAGCGGGCGAGCAGTGCCGACGTGCCGACACCCCGTGGCCCGTAGATCACGACCCGCGTCGGCTCGTCCACTTTCCGGTCGGCCAGCACCCAGCGATCAAGCCGTTCCAGTTCAAGGCGACGGTTGAGAAAGCCCCTGTGTGCCCGAGGAAGCAGGCAGGGCACGCGAGGCTCCGGCAGCATGGAATTGAGCATCTGGTTGAACGTCACATTGCCGACGCGATCGGCCTGCACGGCATTACCAAAGACGTCGCCAACCCGATTGGCGGTTGACTCCGACCCGCCACGACCATCAGTGCCGGCCATCACGCCTCCCGCCCCAGCCGCCGACAACTCGGCGGTGATCAACTGATCACCCGACCTTATCAACTCCGGTACGCGAGCGCCCGGGTTTCGCCGGGATCGGTTTCGACCGGACATCGGCCCTGGGACCGGGCAGGATGGGGCGGATGTTCACGATTGCCGCGATCGCGGCCAGCGATGGACAGGGCTGGCGCCAGGTCGGTGAGCTGGGGCTCGCGTTCGGGCTCTCCTCGATCATCGGGCTGGAACGACAGCTTCGCGCGAAAAGTGCCGGGCTGCGCACCCAGGCCATCGTCGGCACCGCGTCGGCTCTGTTTCTGCTGGTCAGCAAGTACGGTTTCGGAAACGTGCTGCTGGGCCAGGTCGTCGTGCTGGACCCGTCTCGGGTCGCCGCCCAGATCGTCTCCGGCATCGGTTTCCTCGGCGCCGGACTGATCATCACCCACCGAGGTACCGTCCGCGGCCTCACCACGGCCGCGTCCGTGTGGGAGACGGCCGCGATCGGCATGGCTGCCGGAGCCGGGCTGCCGCTGCTCGCCCTGCTGGTGACCGCCCTGCATTTCGTGATCGTGATGGCGTATACCCCGATGGCCCGGCTGATCACCCGGCGCGGGCGTGCCGAACGGGACTACACCGTCACCTACGAGGACGGCCGTGGCGTGCTGCGGGAACTGCTCACCACCTGCAGTGACCACTCCTGGACGATCAACTCCATGGCGATCACCGCACGCCGCGAGGGCGGCGGCCTAGCCGAGGGAATCGCCGAGGGGCAACGGCTGGTCACCATCGCACTCACCCTCAGCGGCCCTCGCGTCGTGCAGGCCAGCAGCACCCTCGGCGCCATCGACGGCGTGTTCCGCGTCGACCTCACCGAAGAAGAAGACGACTGAGGACTTGTTGGCACATCCTGGTGATCTCGGCGGGCCGTTTTGGCTGGGTGGCCGTGATCGAGCACGCTGTGGTCATGACGGATTACCTCCAGGTCTCAACCGCAGCCGACAGCCGGGAGACCGCGGCCAGTCTCGCTCGTGCCGCGGTGGCGGCGAAGCTGGCGGCCGGCGCGCAGGTCATCGGGCCGGTGACGTCGTTCTTCTGGCACAAGGGCGAGTCGGGTGAAGGGGAGGAATGGCAGGTGATCCTCAAGACGACGGCCGACCGTTATCCGGACCTGGAGGCCCTGCTGCTGCGGGAACACACCTGGGAAAACCCCGAGATCAGTGCCGTCCCGCTCGTCGCGGGCACGTCCACCTACTTCGCCTGGATCGATCGGACTGTCCAGGGAGAGTAAACGGGGTTGTCCCTGCTCCTCCAGCGCTCGCCGCTGGAGTCAACGCCACCTGTCCGGCTCGTCCGATCATCCGACAGCCCACCGTGTCGAGGAGATCACCTCATGCCCGTGACCAGCGCACCGACTACCTTTCGTACCCTCGACGGTCTCCAACTCGCCGGCACGGTGACATTGCCCGACCGACCTGCCGGCCAGGCTGTTGTGCTCGTTCACGGCGGTGGTGTCACTCGCGACGAGGGTGGGTTCTTCACGCGTCTCGCTGTCGGGCTGGCCGAGGCTGGCGTGGCGTCGCTGCGATTCGATCTGCGCGGTCACGGGGAAAGTGAGGGGCTTCAAGAAGAACTGACCCTGGCCGCCATCCTCAACGACATCCGCGTCGCGTTGGTCCATGTGCGCGAGGCGACCGAAGCGTCGGCAATCAGTCTGCTGGGCGCGAGCTTCGGCGGTGGCATCTGCGCCTACTACGCGGCAAAGCGCCCCGCCGAGGTCGACCGGCTGGTTGGGCAAGGCCGCCTTCGTCAACTCGATCGGGACCAACGTGTCACCCGTGCCGTGCAGAACCAGGCTGGGCGTCTGGATCTCGCCGAGTACCTCAGGTTCGGCATGCCGCCGACCTTTGTCCCGATCGAGGGCGCGCAGCACGGTTTCGCCGTCGATGGTGACCCGGAGTACCGGGATCCGCAGACCCAGGCATGGCAGGCCTCCGTGATCCACGCCGTCGCCGACTGGCTCCAACACGATCTGTGAAGGGTTGCTAGGCCAGAACTCCCGTTGGAGATGATCGATCGTGTCGAGTGAGCCGCGTGTCCTGCTGGAGGAGGTTCTCGCGATCTTCGCGACCGCCCCGGTGATCGACGTCGACGAGCTACGCGCCGACCTCGATGAGGTCGTCAGCCAGGATATCCATGATCCTTTCGAGGCCACCGATCTGTGACCGGCCCGGCGTGAGCCACACAAACGCACCCGTCTCAGCGGGTCAGTCGACGCGGTCCAAGATCATGGGGTGGCCTAGGAAGTCGATGCTGAGGCAGGGCCCGGAGACCGCGACCTTGGTGACCATCTCGTCGGCCTGGGACGAGCCGTCGGGCAGGATGTGCAGGCCGCCCTCGGAGTCGAGACGCCACCGGCCGGGCTGGGTCCGCTGGTTGGTGGGCGTCACGGACAGGGTGCCGTCGGCCCGCACGTCGACCATGAAGAGCAGGTTCTCCCAGGTGCCGACCAGGTCTGTCTCGTTCACCGGGCCTGAGCCTGGCACGGGCGCGGGGTTGTCCGCGGCGTCGTGGTCGCGATGTCTGAACCAGGCCATCTGAGCCTCCTGCGGCTCCACCGAGGTCGGTGGTCGTCGGGATACTCCCCAAACATCGCATCGGGGCGCAAAAAGGTTATCCCGGCGGTATCGGGCCCGGTCCAGACACGGGTGGGGCTCCCGAGCATGCTCGGGAGCCCCACCTGATGATGCCGTGCTGGTCTCAGAGACTCCTGGTCTCAGAGAGCGCGGACGTTCTCGGCCTGCGGGCCCTTCTTACCAGCGGTGACGTCGAACTCGACCCGCTGGTTCTCGTCGAGGCTCTTGAAGCCATTGGTCTGGATGGCCGAGAAGTGCACGAAGACATCGGCGCTGCCGTCATCGGGGGCGATGAAGCCGAAGCCCTTCTCGGAGTTGAACCACTTCACAGTTCCCTGTGCCATTACTGCTCTCCTTCAGTCGAGCCGCTTCCGCGCACACCTTGTGCGCGGATGGTGGTTAACGCACCAGCGACTCTTGGGGAGGGTCGACCAGCGCATCTCGCAATCCTGCGTCGCGCGTCTGGCCGAAGTAGGAACTGCAACAAACCGCCATCAAGGGTAGCACGACCGCACCGGCAATGTACGCCACGAGGACGGTGCCCGCGACCACGACCACGCCGATGACAACCACGGCAGGTCAGCACGGCAGGTCAGCACGGCAACAACTGTCGGGGTTGTTCACGCCGGCTGTCCTCGGCGTTCACGGCGACTGAGTTGTCCGGACAACTACCGCAGGCACAGTCGTCGCCATGAACGGCGTGCGATACGTGGAGACCGCCGACGTCTTGGCGGCGGAACTGGTGGACCTCCCGCCCGGCGCGAAGATCGCCAGCGAACATGAGATCGCCCAGAGGTTCGGGATCAGCCGGGCGGCCGCCCGGTCCGCGGTCCAGGAACTGGAACGGCGGCTGCTGGTGCGCCGGGTTCGCGGCGCGGGCACCTTCGTCAGCCGGCGGATCGACTATGTGCTGTCCCGTGACCGCGCACCGTCATGGCACCGCACGGCGGCCGAGGCCGGCGCGGTGCCCAGGTCGGTGGTGCGGGACACCAGGCTCCGGCCGCTGCCCGACCAGATCGCCGCGCGGCTGGAGCGTGCACCGGGCGAGCCAGCGCATCTGTTGGTGCGTCAGTACTATTTGGACGGTCTGATCGCGTCCTGGACGAACGAGTGGATTCCGGTGGACGTGGTGGCCGATCTGCCGATCGCGGTGCGCGCGGTGGAATCGGTCGACGAGATTCTGCGACAACTCGGCGATGTGCGGCCGGTCCGCACCTGGTGCCGGGTCAGCCTGGTGGTGCCCGATCCGGAACTGAGCGGAGCACTGGAAATCGAGGGCACCCGGCCGGTGTGGCTGGTGGAAAGCATGAGCCGGGACGGCGACAGCGGCCGCCCGGTGATGTGCAGCAAGGCGTGGACCCGCACGGACGCCGCGAACATGGTCGTCGAACTGGACGAAAAGCTGTCATGAGAAACGGAGCACCCATGCCGATTCCCGAGGACGATTCGCCATTTTCCCGAGAGCGCCGAAGTGAACTGTTGGCGCGTGGAGAGCCCACCGAACTGATGGAACTGGCCGACGAATGCCTGGCCGGTCGTCCCGATCCGGTGGTGATTGTTCCGCCGCAGATCGGTTGTGTCACGGCGCAGGTCCGGGAACCCATTGTGGGACAACGTTTTCTGCTCGGCGATGTGCTGGCCTGCCGGGCCGAGGTCGAGCTGGACGGCCAGCGCGGCTGGGCGATGCGGCTGGACGAGAACCGGTCCGCCGTGCTCGCGGCGGCCATTTTGGACGCTGCCGCGCAACACGGGCCGACCGAGGCGGCCCGTGTGGACGCGCTGTGCCGGCGGGTCGCCGGCCGGCTGCGCGACCAGGACCAGGCCGAATGGGCCGAGCTGGCGCCGACCGCCGTGAAGTTCGAGGAGCTGCGATGACCGCCACCGTGACCGAACTGCCCGCCGCCACCAGCCAGCAGGTGTTCCGCGCGGTGCTGGACGCGCTGGCCAGGCCGGGCAAGATCGGACTCCTGCCAGTGCCGGCCGGCGAGACCCGGCCGGCCGCCCTGCTGCCGCTGCTCGCCCTGGCCGACCTGTCCACCCCCGTGCACGTGCTCTCCGATGATCCACTGTGGACCGGCGTGGTGACCTCGGCGACCGGGGCGCCCGCCGTCGCGCTGGAGGACGCGCGGCTGGTCGCCGTGCTCGATCCGCCAGATCCCGCCCGGCTGCGCGGGTTGCGGACCGGCAGCGAGTTCGCGCCGGAGGAAGCGGCGCAGCTGTTCGTGGCCGTCGCCGACCTCGCCGAGCACGGCGACCTGACGCTGTCCGGTCCGGGCGTGCCGGGCAGCCGCGAGCTGGGAGTGACCGGACTGCCCGAAGGGTTCTGGGCGGTGCGCGCGGAGCTGGTGCGGGGCTTCCCGGCCGGCGTGGACCTGGTGCTGGTCACCGCCGACGGCCGACTCGCCGGCGTGCCGAGGACCACCGCAGTCCACAACACCGCAATCCACAACACCGCAATCCACAACACCGGCACCCAGAACACCGTGGAGGTGCGCTGATGGGCTACTCCGGAGTACGCGGCGGCATGGAGGCCATCCGAGCCGCCGAGCGGCTGGTGCGGCACAAGCGGGATCACGCCGACGCCCCCTGGGTGTCCGGCGAGCAGATCACGCAGCGGTTCCGGCTGGCCGTGGACCGGATCATGGGCGAGGCGGGCCTCTACGCGGAGTCCGTCGCCGCCGACGCGTTCCGGCAGGCCGAGGGCGATGTGCTGGAGGCCACCCACCTGGTCCGCACCTACCGGTCGACACTGCCCCGGTTCGCGATCAGCGAGCCGATCGATCCGGACGAGATGACCACGCTGCGCCGGATCGTGCCGGCCAACCGCACGCCCGGCGGCCCGCAACTGCTCGGCCGCACCACCGACTACATCGGCCGGCTGCTGGACCGGCAGACCAGCGCACCCACCGGCCGGCCCGAACCGCCGACGGAACCCGCCGCGCCGGATGCGGACGGCCAGCGCAGTCCGGGACGGTTCTCCGCGGTGCTGCGCAAGCTGAACCTGCTCGTTGAGCACTCCGGCGATCCGGACGATGAGCCGTTCGACGTGACCCGGCACGCGCCCCGGCCGCCAGCACCGCGCTCGGCGGTGCTGGCGAGCATGGCCCGCGCGGAGACCGGCGCGCTGATCGCGCTGTGGTACCGGTCGATCCTCGGGCCGGACGGGGACGTCCACGAGATCACCCTCGGCGAGCTGCGGCACGGCCGGATCCCGATCCGGGTCTGCCACCCACACACCGGCAACCCGGTCAGCGTCGGCGCGGTGCGGGTCAGCGAGGCCGAGGCAATCGAGGACCTGGACGGAGCCGACGAGGACCGCACCCGCTTCGACATCGGCTACGGCCTGTGTTTCGGCCACAACGAACGCAAGGTCATCGCGATGGCCAATCTGGACATCGCCTGCCGACGGTTCGGCCACACCGGGCCGCTGCAACAACTGCTGTTGCTGACCGTCGACGGCCTGGACTCCGGCGGCTTCCTGGAACACCTGAAGCTGCCGCACTACGTCACCTTCCGGTCCATGGTGGACCGCAAGATCGCCACCCGGTCCGGCGTCGCGCGCGCGGCCGAGCCGTTCGGGAAGGAATGTGTATGAGCGTGCGGGAACTGCTGGCGGAGGCGGACAGCGCCGAGGAATCCGCCGGGCTGCTCGACGAGGGGGCCAAGCGGGAGGTGCGCCGCGCGGTGCTGGTCGCCGTGTGCGTGCCCGGTTACCAGGTGCCGTTCGGCTCCCGGGAGATGCCGGTGGCGCGCGGCTGGGGCTCCGGTGGACTGCAGATCACTCTGGGCGTGATCGGCCCGGATGACGTGCTCAAGGTGATCGACCAGGGTGACGACGCCGGCGTGAACGCCACCAACCTGCGCCGCCTGGTCACCGGTACCGAGCACTGCGTGTCCACAACGGACACCCGAGAGGCCACGGTGATCCAGACCCGGCACCGGATTCCCGAGGAGGCGCTCGGACCGGACCAGATCCTGGTCTACCAGGTGCCGGTGCCCGAGCCGCTGCGCGGCGTGGAGAAGTCGGTCGTCGAATGCGCCCGGATGCACGCCCAGGCGGACTATTCGGCGATCTGGGTCAGCCTCTACGAGGACCTGGTGCGTAACGGCGTGATCACCCACTCGACCGGCTACCCGGTGCTGGTCGACGGCCGGTACGTGATGGCGACCAGCCCGGTCCCCCGCTGGGACGTGCCCCGGCTGAACCAGTGCGACCACCTCAACCTCTACGGCGCCGGCCGGGAGAAGCGGATCTACGCCATCCCCCCGCACACCGACGTGCGGCCACTGGCGTTCTCGGATGTGCCGTTCGAGGTCGAGCACGTGCCCGGCGCGGTCTGCGGCTACTGCGGCAGCACCGACACCTTCCTGGTCGAGGCCGGTGAGGGCTATGTGTGCAGCGACTCCGACTGGTGCACCCGGACGTCGACCGGGGACGTGGACGGCGCCGCGCACCGCGACCGGGCGCCGCTGGCCTGGTTGCCCGACCCGGCACACCGGGTTCCACGCGGCCCGGTGCTGGTCACCGAGCCGGAGCCGGAGCGCGCGGCCGCCGCGAAGCCGGAACCGTCCGAACTGGACTGGATTCTGCGGGTCGACGGGCTCGGCAAGGTCTACGGGCGCGGCGGGGCCCGGGCGGTCGAGGGCACCGGCCCGGCGGCCGGCACCGCGATCAGCCCCAGCACCGGTGCGGTGGTGGCGGCCTGGGACGTGTCCTTCGACGTCGCCCCCGGTGAGGCGCTCGGCCTGATCGGTGAGTCCGGCTCGGGCAAGTCGACCGTGTTGCGCTGCGTCATCGGCGACGAGCTGGCCACCGCCGGCACCGTGCGGATGGCCACGCTCGACGCCGGCGACACCGACCTGCTCGCGCTGGATTCGACGGCCTGGCGGCGGCTGCGGCTGGACACCATGGCCGTCGTCTACCAGGACCCGGCGGCCGGCCTTGACCTGCGGATCTCCGCCGGCGGCAACATCGCCGAGCGGCTGACCGCCGCCGGCTGGCGGGACTACCGGGCGATCCGGCGCCGCGCCGCGCGCTTGCTGGACCGGGTCGAGGTACCACTGTCCCGAATGGACGATCCGGTGGGCACCTTCTCCGGCGGCATGTGCCAGCGGGTGCAGATCGCCAAGGCGCTGGCCACCGAGCCGCCGGTGCTGCTGCTGGACGAGCCCACCAGCGGCCTGGACGCGTCGGTCGCCGCCGGCGTGCTGGACCTGCTGCGCGGGCTGCTGGCCGAACGCAACATCGCCGCGGTCGTGGTGAGCCACGACTTCTCGGTGATCGAGACGCTGTCCGACCGGACGCTCGTCATGCAGACCGGCCGGGTCGTGGAACGCGGCCTGACCGACCAACTGTTCCACGACCCCCACCACCCCTACACCCAGCGGCTCGTCGCCGCGGCGAGGAGGTAAGCCCGATGCACGATTCCGATGCGGCCGTTTCGCCAGTGGCGCGGATCAGGCGGCTGCGCAAGACCTTCACCCTGCACACCATCGACGGCCGGACCGTGCACTCGCTGCGCGGCGTCGACCTGGATGTGGCCGCCGGCGAGCATGTCGCGATCGCCGGGCCGAGCGGCGCCGGCAAGTCCAGCCTGCTGCGCTGCGTCTATCGCACCTACCTGCCGGACTCCGGTTCGGTGCTGCTCCAGACGGAGTCCGGTCCCGTCGAGCTGACCACGCTGCCGGACCGGGCGCTGGCGCGGCTGCGCGGCCGGGAGATCGGCTATGTCGCGCAGTTCCTCAACGCCCCACCGCGTACCGGCCCGCTGGCCGTGGTCACCGCCGCCGCGCTGCGCCGGGGGCTGTCCGCCGCGCGGGCCCGGGAGGCGGCGGAGACGGCGTTGCGGCGGCTCAACGTGGACGCGGCGCTGTGGGACGTGGACTGCGCGGTCCTGTCCGGCGGTGAGCGGCAGCGGATCAACATCGCGGCCGGCACCGTCGCCCCTCCCCGGCTGCTGCTGCTTGACGAGCCGGTGTCCGCGCTGGACCCGGCCAACCGCGAGCGGGCGATGGAGCTGATCGCCAACCTGACCACGCAGGGTGTCGCGGTGCTGTCGGTGTTCCACGACATGGCAGCGCTGCGCCGGCTGGCGACCCGTGCGGTGTTCCTGTCCGAGGGGCGGATCGTGGCCGAGGGCCCGGCCGAGAAGATCGCGGAGGTGGCCGCGTGAGCGTCTCCCCGATGTCAACACAGCCGACCCCGCCGATGCGGCCCTGGCCGCTCGCCGCTCCGCCGGCCGACTACGTACTCGGCCATGTGCGCGCGGTGTTGCCGGACCGCGTTCTCGATGACGCCCGGATCACCGTGCGGGACGGCCGGATCGCCGAGGTCGGGCCGCATCCGGCCGGTGCCCCATCCGATGTGGACGGTGGCGGGCTGCTGTGCCTACCGGGTCTGGTCGACACGCACAGCGATGCGCTGGAACGTGAGCGGCTGCCCCGCCCGACCGCGCCGTTGTCCTGGGAGTTCGCCATCGTGTCGCTGGAGGGCAAGCTGCGGGCGGCCGGCGTGACCACCGTGTTCCACGGCGCCGGCTTCCAGCACAAGACCAGCAGGGGCCTGGAACGCACCGTGGCCACCGCCGCCGAGCTGTGCTCCTGTGTGCGGGCACGCGGCGGCACCGCCGTCGACCACCGGATCCTCTACCGGCTGGACCTGCGCTCGGCCGAGGGTGCCGCCGCACTGCGAAACGAACTGTCCAACGCGGACGGTGTCGCCCTGGTGTCGCATGAGGATCACACGCCCGGCCAGGCCCAGTACGCCGACCGTGGCTACCTGGAGAAATACCTGGTCGGCACGGACGGGCTGACCGAGGAGGAGGCTCGCCGGCATGTCGACGAGCTGATCGCCGACCGGGCCAGGCGACTATCGGTACGCGACGACAACCTGGCCTGGCTCGGGGAACTGGCACGCGCCGGGCGGATCCGGCTGCTCGGCCACGACCCGGACTCGGCCGAGGCGGTCGCCGGGCTGGCCGCGCGCGGCGGCGCGGTCGCCGAGTTCCCCACCACCGTGGCTGCCGCCAGGGCCGCCCGCGACCGGGGATTCCCGGTCGTGATGGGCGCGCCGAACGTGCTGCGCGGTGGCTCGCATGCCGGCAACGTGTCGGCCGCCGAGATGATCGGTCAGGGCCTGGTCACCGGCCTGGCCTCGGACTATCTGCCCTCGGCGCTGCTGGGCGCGTGTTTCCGGCTGGCGCGGGCCGGGATTGTCGGGCTGCCCGAGGCAGTCCGGCTGGTCACCGCGGGACCGGCGGCGGTCGCCGGGCTGCCCGACCGGGGCAGCCTACTGCCGGGCCGGCGCGCCGACCTGGTCATGGTCGACGGCGGACAGTGGCCCGCGGTGCGCGCTGTGCTGCCCGCGACCTCGGCGACCTTGGCGACCTCGGCGGAAACGGCGGAACAGCGATGAACGGGAGCGAGCGCGTGAACCAGCCAGTGGAGGAATCCGTGGACCAGCCCGGGAAAGAGCCCGCCGGCCAGCCGGCGAGTCAGCCGGTCAGTCACCGCATGATCGGCTGGCCGGTGCCCCAGCCGGCGCTGCCCGACGGCGTCCATCCGGTGTTGGCCGCCACGGCCCGGGCCGCGTCCCGCGCGTTCCGGCTGGCCCGGCTGCGGTACGACCGCGACCAGCTCGCCGAGAAGGTCCAGATGGGCGCGGACGGCACCGCCACCATGCGGCTGGACCTGCTGGTGGAGTCCGCGATCGTGGAGGTGATCAACGCCCATCGGGTCAACCTGAT
>DASVLX010000292.1:0-20907 GCA_036384655.1 Pseudonocardiaceae bacterium | reverse complement strand
CACCACTCAGTAGGCAGGCGACAAATCCACCGGCAACATCGTTAATCACTCGAATTCGCTGAGCGATCTGCATGCTCAAATCACGGTGCTTGAACTCCTCGTACTCGACATACACCGCCAGCTCCCCGTCGGTCGTGCACTGCTCCGCATCCGTCCTCCCCGGAGTTGGAGCCAGGCCAGGCGGTGGGTCGTGATACCCAGCGGCGTCGGGCCTGACATGGCCTCAGTCAAGCAGCCTGGCCAGCGAATACACCACAGCACAGCTGCGGCGCAGATGCCGCAATGTTGCCGCATTGCGGGGACTTACCTGCGAAGACGGGCTCTGGCCCGCTATGGTGGATTCCTGTCCCAATCCGCGAAGGGATGTCCGATGGGGGCGAAACGTGTTCGATTCGTGCAACGTCGTAGGAGCGTAGGTTTCACCCAGGAGCGCCTCGCCGAGCATCTCGGTGTTGAGCGCTCAACGGTCGGCCGCTGGGAAACCGCTGAGACAGAACCGCAGGCCTGGTTGCGTCCAAAGCTCGCTCGCGCGCTCAAAGTCACGGTCAACGAACTTCAAGGGCTCCTCGATGACGTGACCGTCATACGCACCGCGGACGACCAGCGACTGAACTACGTCTTGCAAAACCCGGGGTCGACCGACCTCGTGGCCGTGGCCTATCTGCGTGAGCGCATCGGCCAACTCGATGAGTCCTACGACAAGTCGCCCTCAACAGCGCTCCTCGGACCGGCTGGCCAAGCACACGGGCAGGTGATGTATCTCCGGGAGCACGCCACCAACGCCCGGGTCAGGAAGGCACTGTTCGAGGTCGAAGCCGAGTCGGCGACCTTCATGGGACAACTCGTCTGGGATGTCAGCCAACGCCGTGACCATCACGGCCCGATCACCTACTTGGACGAGGCGATCAACGCAAGCCGGCAGGTGCATGAACCGTGTGGCGAGTCGTACGCGGTGCTCCGCAAGAGCTACGTCGCTCTCTACAGCGAGAAGGACCCGATCAAGGGGTTGACACTCGCCCAGCAGGCGGCTGAGGTCGCCAAGTTGTGTAGCCCGTCGCTCACCGGTCTGGCGCTCTTACACGTAGCCGAAGGACACGCCATGAGCGGCGGCCGCCATGCCTGCGAGGACGCGCTGAAGGACGCCGAGGCGCTGCTCGACCATGTGGACAGCTCCGATCTCGCTGCGGGCAACTTCACGCCGAAGGAGTTCACGCGGCTTGCCGGCTCCTGCTACCTGTACCTCGACCTTCCTGAACAGGCAGAGCCCATCCTGCGCACCACCGTGCAATCCCTCGCCGACAAGAAGAAGAGCCAAGCCATCGCCCTGGCCAACCTCGCCCTCTCGTTGATCCGCCAGCACAAGCTCGATGAGGCGGCCGACGTGATGCACCGCGCCATCGATGCCGTGGATCTGACGAGGGGCGCAGGCGGCCTGAACCTGGTCTTCGCGGCTGGCCGAGAGCTTCGCGCATGGCGGAACGAGAGTTGGGTGCAAGACATCCAGGACCGACTGCTTGCGTTGATGGCAGCGATTTAGGTAGAGCTGGGAACGTGACGACCATGGACGAACCCAAGGCGGCTCTGCGCGACAAGGTCTGGCGGCGGCTACTCGACGCCGCAGTGGTGCCACCGGACAGCTACGGCAAGATCCCCGCCTACGAAGGCGCCGATCGAGGTGCTCAGCTCCTGGCTGAACTCGACATCTGGCGACGGGCATCCACGGTCAAAGCCAACCCGGATCACGCGCAGCTCGACGTGCGCAGGCGCGCGCTGGCGGACGGCAAACTGCTCTATATGGCCGTGCCGAAGATGGCGAGTCTTCAGCCCTTCTTCGCGCTCGATCCCGAAACGCTCACCGTGCCCGCCGCTGTGGCCGCCGACAAGAAGGGTGCCGCCCAGGTCGGCCGGCGGGTTGGTGTGGACGAGATGCGGCACATCGATGTCGTGGTGTGCGGGAGCGTCGCCGTCAACCGGTCAGGCGCCCGCATGGGGAAGGGCGCCGGTTATTCGGACCTCGAGGTCGCACTCCTCCTCGAAGCCGGCCACATCACCGAAGACACCGTGATCGTCGCCCCGGTTCACCAGCTCCAGGTCGTCGACGACGACATCCCCGAAACCGGGCACGACTTCAGCGTGGACTACATCGTCACACCGAACGAGGTGATCTCCTGCCCTCACCGACGTCGACCGCAGGGGCTTGTCTGGGACGACCTCACACCCGAGAAGATCGAGTCGATCCCAGCACTGGCCGCCCGGCGAAGGGCCAGCTGACCCGACACCGCGCCAAGCCGGTTCTGGCACCCGGCAAGGTCATCGCGCCGAGGCTCCCTCCAGTGACCGGTGCCCCCTGCGTGCGCTAGCCCAACCGGGTGACACACCGACGACACCCACGCTGCGTGTCGGTCGCATCTGGTAAGTGATGCGGCATGGCGTACTGGTGGGTGAACCAATCCCAATCGTTCAACGCAGAGCATGATGGCGGCTTCCTCTGGGCTCCGCGGTTCAAGAAGGACGGCGGGTCACCGTTGCCTCACTGGCTGGCGATGACAGAGGTTCGCAAGGGGGACGCCGTCCTGCACTACGCCAGCCAGAAGATCAAGGCGATCAGTACGGCAACCGGTCGGGCGAAGCAGGCGCCGCTGCCAGCGTCGCTGCCGGCCGCCCCATGGCGAACCGAAGGCTGGCGGCTCCCCGTCGACATCACGGACCTGGCCGAGCCAATCGGACGCGATGAGATCCCGCTGGAGATGCGGGAGAAGCAAGCGCAGCCCATGTTCACTCGCGATGGAACTGTGGCACAGGGATACCTGTATCCGGTCGACATCAACTGGTTTGCGCAGTTCGCACGATTGTTCGCCAACCGACTCCCGCCTAACGTGCGTGATAATGCCACAATTCCGGCAGAAATGAATCACAACATCGAAGACCTACTGCGCAGCCAGTTGGGAGAGAATCTTCATTCTCTCACCGGTCACACGATGGTGATCACCGAAGTCGACGGCGATAAGGCTTTCGTGAGCACAGATGGATCGAACGTCGCCGTACCAATTCAGGTTGCCGATATCAAGCTTGCCTTGGACAGGCTTCGCGAGACTGGAATAGTCGTTCTCAAGCCAAATAGCGTCGACCACGAGAGTGATTTCATCAGCACCTTGCTCGGTGCGCTCCCCGGCACCGTCGTCGATCAGAGCACGTCGACCGTCTCGTTGGCGCCGAACGACAGCAGCGAGTTTGCGCCGACAGGGACGACAGCGACCAAGACCTTGCCGGCATCCCTGAACAAGCCCATCATGCGCACCACCCGCGAAGAGCAGCCCCAACTGCGACGACTACTGGTAGGCAACCGGAAGGTGGCCGCCTGCGACATCTGCGGCGAGACCATGCCGGTCGGGCTTCTCATTGCCTCACATATCAAACCACGCAATCTGTGTACTGACAAAGAACAACGCGATCTACACAATATTGCCATGCTCGCCTGTCGACTCGGTTGCGATGAACTCTATGAACGCGGTTACATCAGCGTCGACGAGAATGGCACTATCGTGACCGTGAAACCGGACGTAGGCCGGTATGGACAGCTTGTTTCCGCACACCTCTCACGCGTTGCGGGTCTGACATGCGAAGCGTTCACCGAGGCAAGCGCTCAATACTTCGAATATCACCGCACCAAGAGGTTTGCACACGTCTGGTAGCCCGCTTAGCGCGCGACGGCGCGCAGGTAGAGCTGGGTCTCCGGGTTCGCGGGGTCGACCTCGGCGTGCGCTTCCCGGATGCCGAGCACGTTGAACCCTGCGGCCGAGACCACCTGAACGAGCTGATCCGGCGGATAGGCGCTTACCTCGACCGGAACGCCCAGCAGCGGAATGGTCACTCGGTCGAGGTCGCCGAGCACCATCGACAAGGCCAACACTCGAGGCCCGCGCAGCCGCTCCCGGATGCACCGCAGCACGGCCGGGATCTCGTCGCGTCCCAGCATTAGCAGCGCGAAGAAGCACGTGACAGCGTCATACTCACCCAACTCGGGGCCGATACCCCGGAAGTCCTGCAGCAGGAACGTCCCGCTCGGCACACGAGAGCGGGCCAGCTCCAGCATGACGGCCGACTCGTCGATCCCCACCACTGTGGCGCCCGCATCGGCCAACTGCTTCGCTGTCGGCACGCCCCCGCCGCAACCGACGTCCAAGACCCGAGCATCGTCCGGGAGCAGGCCGAGTGCCCAGTCCACCTCCTCGACCTGGGCGGACCGGTCGCGGAAGGACTGTTCGAGCCGTGGACCGATCAGGTCGTACGGCCGTGGACTGCCGGGCGTGTCATCGTGAGCGGTCATCTCCCCAGCGTGGCCACCCGCGCACGCCTCGTCCACCCGAACGCGATCGGTAACCGCACTGAATCGAGTGCGGCCCGGCACGTAGACTTCGCGGTCATGGCACGTTCTGAGCGTGGGGTAACCGCGCAGAGCGAGGACTTCTCCTCCTGGTACAACGAGGTCGTTCTCAAGGCTGAGCTGGTGGACCGCGGCCCGGCCAAGGGCACGATGGTGATCCGTCCCTATGGGTACCGGATCTGGGAGCTGTTGCAGGCTGCCCTCGACCAGAGGATCAAGGAGACCGGCCACCAGAACGCCTACTTCCCGCTGCTGATCCCGGAGAGCTACCTGACCCGGGAGGCCGAGCACGTCGAGGGCTTCGCCCCGGAGCTCGCCGTGGTGACACACGCCGGCGGCAAGGAGCTCGAAGAACCACTGGTCGTGCGGCCGACCTCGGAAACCATCATCGGCGAGATGATGTCCAAATGGATCAGTTCGCACCGTGATCTTCCGATGCTGCTGAACCAGTGGGCGAACGTCGTTCGTTGGGAAATGCGGCCGCGCATGTTCCTGCGGACCACCGAGTTCCTCTGGCAGGAAGGGCACACCGCGCACGCCACCGCCGAAGAGGCGGTGAAGGAAATGGAACTGGGTCTCAATATCTACGTCGAGATCGCGCAGAACTATGCGGCGATCCCGGTGATTCCCGGTGAGAAGACGGCCGGTGAGCGCTTCGCTGGCGCGGTTCGCACCACCACCGTCGAGTCGATGATGCGCGACGGTAAGGCGCTGCAGGCCGGCACCTCGCACTACCTCGGCACGAACTTCGCCAAGGCGTTCAACATCCGCTTCGCTGCCGAGGACGGCGAGCTCGCCTACGCGCACACCACGTCCTGGGGCATGACGACCCGGATGATCGGTGCCATCGTCATGACCCATGGCGACGACAAAGGTTTGGTGCTGCCGCCCATGCTGGCGCCGTACCAGGTCGTGATCGTGCCGATCCTGCGCGGTGAGGAACGCGAAGCGGTCAAGGCCGCTGCGCACAAGCTTTCCGAGCAGCTCACCGCGGTCGGTGTCCGCACCCATGTGGACGATCGCGACCAGGTGTCCCCTGGTTTCAAGTTCAACGAATGGGAGCTCCGGGGCGTCCCGATCCGGCTCGAGATCGGCCCGCGCGACCTGGCGTCCGGCGTCGCCACGCTGGCCCGCCGGCTCGGCACCGGTAAGGAGCAGATCTCGCTGGACGCCGCGCACGTCACCGTGCCGATCGCGCTCGATGAGTTCCAGGACTTCCTGCTGCAGCGGGCCACCGAGTTCCGCGACACGCACACCGTCGTCGTGGACGACTGGGACTCGTTCGTGGCCGCCGTGCAGACCGGCTGGGCCAAGGCGTTCCACTGCGGGTCCGGCGAGTGTGAGGACACGATCAAGGCCGAGACCGCCGCAACACCGCGCTGCATCCCGTTCGACGCCCCCGAGGAAACCGGCGTCTGCGTCCGCTGCGGCCAGCCCTCCGCCTACGGCAAGCGCGTCATCTTCAGCCGGGCGTACTAGGAACAGCCCGGCGTTGATCTCCTAGCGACGACACGCCGACTCGAGCCCACTGGTGCCCGATTGGTCGCTCCCGCACGGCTAAGGTCAGGCCGTGACGACTCGAGAACTGTTCAGCCTGGACTCCTTGGTCCTGTCTGAGTCGTCTCATCAGACGGTTGAGCACGGCGAGGTGTTCACCCGGCGCTGGGTGGTCGAGACCATCCTCGACCTGGTCGGCTACACGGTGGATCGCGATCTGGCCGATATGGTGATCGTGGAGCCGGCCTGCGGCGCGGGGGCATTCCTTGGGCCGATGGTCGAACGGCTCAGTACTGCCTGCCGCGCCCACGGGCGCTCGCTGCTCGATGCAGTCGACGCGATCCAGGCGTTCGACCTGATTGATCGCAATGTGGAGCTGAGCCAGGACCTCGTTACCGGGTGGTTGCTCGCGGATGGCTGGGACCCAACCCATGTCGCGAAGGTCGTCCACGCGTGGATCGCCCAGGGCGACTATCTCCTGCGCGAGCCCAGCATCCATCAGGCGGACTTCGTCGTCGGCAATCCGCCGTATGTCCGGCTAGAGGATGTGTCGGATGCACGAATGAGCGCTTACCGCTTGGCCTGTCCCACGATGAGTGGGCGCGCTGATATCTATGTCGGCTTCTACGAGGTTGGCCTTCGCAGCCTCAAACCGGGTGGTCGACTCGGCTATGTCTGCGCGGACCGCTGGATGCGGAATCAGTACGGCCGCAGTCTTCGCCGACTCGTAGCCCGCCACTGCAGCGTGGACCTGGTGTTGACCATGCACGATGTCGACGCCTTCCACGACCACGTCTCCGCCTATCCGGCGATCACCGTCATCCGCAACGCACCCCAAGGTCCCGCCATCGTCGCCGACACCACCAGCGGATTCGGCCCGCGCCAGGTCGCCCACTTCCTGGCCTGGACAACCCAAACAGACCAATCGCAAGTGGCGGCGCCGTCGTTCCACGCAGCCCGGCTACCGCACTGGTTCCCCGGCGACGACTCATGGCCTGCGGCCTCTCCAGCACGGTTGACCGTGCTGGAGGACCTGAACGACCGATTCCGGCCGTTGGAGGACTCGGCCACCGGCACACGCGTCGGCATCGGTGTTGCGACGGGTGCGGACAGCGTCTTCATCACGGATCGGAACAACACCGCGGACGTGGAATCCGACCGCCTTCTGCCGCTGGCCATGGTCCGAGACACCACCAGCGGCGAACTGAACTGGCACGGCGCGTACTTGGTGAATCCCTGGGATTCGCGCGGCGAATTGGTTGACCTCGCCAGTTACCCGCGTTTCGCGCGCTACCTCCGCCGCCACAGTCACGCTCTGCGCGGCCGGTATGTCGCCACGAAGCAGCCGGACCGGTGGTACAAGACCATCGACAAAGTCGATCACCAGCTCACCGAACGGTCCAAGCTGTTGTTCCCCGACCTCAAGTTGACCACCCACCCGGTCCTTGATCCGGGCGGGCTGTACCCTCATCACAATTTGTACTATGTCGTCTCGGACGTGTGGGATCTGCGAGTGCTGGGCGGCCTGCTGTTGTCGAAGATCGCTGAGGCATTCGTGGCCGCATACGGCGTGAAGATGCGCGGTGGCACCTTGCGGTTCCAGGCCCAGTATCTGCGCAGAATCCGCGTGCCGGACCCTGCGGCGATCAGCCTCGAAGACCGCGATGCCCTGGCGGATGCGTTCGACCGGCGCGACGTACAGGCGGCTACCAAGGCCGCGCTGCGGGTCTACGGACTCGCCGAACTACCAGACTGATTCGCGGCGGTGTCTCTTCCTCTTGACACCGCCGCGAATGTCCTTTGCGGAGCGATCCGGAGAGTCAATGATTCAGCGGATACCAGGGGCGCATGCCGTTGCGACGCAACTGGTGTAGCTCTGGTGGATACAGCGGGAGCGTGTGCAGTTCGTCCCAGGTCACCCACCGCGCGTGATCGGTGCCGTTTGAGTTCTGCACGGTGGTGGGCATGGACGCCTTGAACACCAACGTCACGCCGTGATCGTCGGACTCGACGGTGCTACCGCGCTCGAACGCGGTCATGAAGCTGATCACCGCGTCATCGGCGTCAACATGGTCGCGAACCAGGCGGTAGACCGTTTCCTCCACGGTTTCCTCGGCTGTGACGAGATCGAAGGGAAATGTCCACAGCGATATGCCACGGCCACGGACTATCAACACCCGCTCGCCGGTGGTGATCGCCACTTGTGCCTGCACCCAAGCGGCTGCGGGGTAATCGGGCAAGCGCGCTGGGCCCTCGGGCATTGACTCGGTCATCGGCTCACCGCAGCCGCCGCCTGCTCCCCCTCGGGCGACGCTTTCTCACCATCCGGCGGCCCCGCCAGTTCGGCGAGCATCCGCTGCGCGTGCTGAACCAACGATCGGAGGAACGTCATCGATCGTTCCCGGTTCCCACCGAAGTGCACGAAATCGACTCGGTATGAACCGTCAGTGGGGATCACGTACAAGCGGAGATGGCTTGGGTCCGCTCGGTAGATGCCAATCTCCGTGTCGGCTCCGTCAATGTCGGTGCGAACACTGATCGTCGCATCCATGACCTGCGCGTTCATCAGGGATTCCTTCCAGGGTTATGGGCGGTCTCGGGTTGCCGCGTCTGGCGGTAGCGGCGGATCGTGCTCGCCAGTAGTTCCAGCCCATTGGCCAAGTCGTCCAAGTCCTTGTCCGCCAACCGATCCGCACCAAGGTCATGCGCCGCGTCGGCACATGACCACTCGGCGCCGCGCAGCAGGACGACCAAGGCGCGCCGAAGCTGGTGCGGGTCACAGCCTCGGGTCGTCGGTAGCCGGTCACCGCTCTCGGACATGTGTTCTCTCTCCCAGACCTGCGGCCGTCGCATGCGTGACGACCTGTCCGAAAGGCTCCGGCGTCAGAACCCGGGAGACCAGCGCGCCGATGTGGCTGTTTGGCGGCACGGATGTAGCACTCGGACCATTTCACCAGCGACAGCGGGTGATCACGCTGTTACGCTGACCGTCAGGGCCGAGGCGAAAGGGAGCCGCATGGGGGCCACACAGCGCCGGTACCGGTTGGTCGCCGCGAGGAAGGCGGCTGGTTACACCCAGGAGCAACTTGCCGAGTTGCTCCATGTGGAGCGCTCCACCGTTAATCGCTGGGAGGTCGGGAAATTTGCGCCGCAGCCCTATCTCTGGCCGAAACTGGCTAAGCTCCTTGGGCTCCGTTCGGAACAGCTTCAGGCGCTGTTGGCGAACGAACGAACGGAGGGCGATATGAACCGCCGATCGCTCGTCAAGTGGGGCATCATCACCGCGGCCGCCGCTGGTCTCAACGGCTCGGATAGTCCGGCGATCGGCATGGCCGACGTTCACCGACTGCGACAGGCCACGACCCGGTTGCATCGGCTCGACCAACAGCACGGCGGAGACGACCTGTGGCGGTCGGCCGTGGCTCTGGCCCGCGACAGCGAGCAGTTGCTGAACCACGGCCGGTACAACGACACGGTTGGTCGCCACCTGCTGAGCGCCACTGGCGCCTTGTCCGTCTGCGCCGGCTGGTTGGCCTTTGACGCCGGCCAACAGAACATCGCACGCACGTGTTTCACCGATGCCTTGATGATGAGCCGCCAGGCAGGCGATCCCTACATCGAAGTGCGCGCCCTCGCCAATCTCTCCCTGCAGAGCAACCGGCTCAATCGACCGCGGGAGGCTAGCCGGTTCGCTGGCGGAGCCGAACAGTCGGCCGCGTCCGCGGGGTCGCCCCATCTTCGGGCGTTGCCGCAGCTTCGGGTGGCGACGACAAACGCGATTACCGGCAATGCACGCGATGTGGACACGGCCCTCGCCAGCGCGTATCGGGCACTTGAACAAGCTCCTGACACCGCCGAGGCCTGGTCATCGTTCCTCACGCCCTCCGAGGTGGATGCCGTCGCCGCAGCCTGCGCGATCACGCTTGGCCGCCCATCCCAGGCGGCAACGCTGCTGGACAAGGCGATCGGCGGGTACGCGCGGGACTGCGGACGCAACCTCGCGTTGTATCGCGTCCGGCTCGCGCAGGCCCGGCTCGACATGGGTGAGGTGGACGGCGCGGCGGAAACGGCCGACCGTGCGCTCGACGATCTCGTGGGCCGGGTCGCGAGTTGGCGGGTGACGGAGGAACTGGACGCACTCGCCGCGCAACTGCGAACTTATGCCACAGTGGACGGAGTGGCTGGCTTTCTCGCCCGCCACAAGGCATTGACGGGTGAGATGGCATGACGACTGACAACGGCGAGCTGGTGATCACGCAGCACGGGCCGGAGGGGCTCCGCGAGCTCAAAGAGCAGTTGCTTGACGTGTACCGGGAGGTCTACGCCGAACGGCTGAGCAACCCGTTCTTCACGCCTGAGCGGTTCTGGGAGCGGCTCGAAGCCTACGGGTCATCCGACGGCTTCCGCCTGGTGACAGCCTCTGTGGGTGGGGAACTCGTCGGCTTCAGCCTCGGCGAGACCTTGTCGCAGCGTTCCCGGTGGTGGAGCGGATTCCTCGGTGAGGCCGATCCGGAACTACTCCGCGAGACCGGAACGCGAACGTTTGCGATCAACGAGTTGATCGTCCGTCCGACCTGGCGGCGGCGAGGATTCGCCAGGGCTCTCACCAGGTCATTGCTCGCCGGGCGCCCGGAGGAACGAGCAACCCTGCTCGTGCGCGCCGAGAACGAGCCCGCCTGGGCCGCCTACCGGACGTGGGGTTTCAGGACGATCGGCCAGGTCAAGCCCTTCGCCGACTCCCCGCTCTATGAGGCCCTGGTACTGGCATTGCCGTGGAACGGCTGATGAAGGTACAAATAGCGCGATTCGGCCACATAAAGATCGTCTCCCCCTGTCCTCTGCGGGACCTTTGGGCCGGATGTCGGGACCGTTGGCGAGGGGTCGCCGGACACTTATGGCACTAGCCTGACTACGTGCGGACAGTTCAGGAGGCGGGCCGGTGATCAAGGTCTTCCTGGTCGATGACCACGAGATCGTCCGGCGCGGGGTGGCTGACCTGCTGGAAGAGGATGACCAGATCGCGGTTGTCGGCGAGGCGGCTACGGTGGCGGAGACGCTGGAGAAGCTGCCGCCGGCGAACCCCGACCTGGTGGTGCTGGACGTCCGGCTGCCGGACGGCAACGGTGTGGAACTGTGCCGTGAACTGCGCTCACTTTATCCCGAACTGCATTGCCTGATTCTGACGTCGTACACCGACGAGAAGGCCATGCTGGACGCCATTCTGGCGGGCGCCGGCGGCTATGTGATCAAGGATATTCGCGGCACCGAGCTGATCGACGCGGTGCGGTCCGTCGGGATTGGGCGCTCGTTGCTCGACACCCGCGCGGCGGCAGCGCTGATGGCCAGGCTGCGCGCGGGTGCGGACCGCCAAGGCCCGCTGGCTGGGTTGTCCGAACAAGAACAAACGCTATTGGATCTTATCGGTGACGGCCTGACCAACAAGCAGATCGCGGACAGGATGTATCTCGCCGAGAAGACCGTGAAGAATTATGTCTCCCGGCTGCTGGCCAAACTGGGCGTGGAACGCCGGACCCAGGCCGCCGTGCTGGCCGCCGAGCTGCGCGAACAGCGCCACCACTTCGGGTGACCGCCAGCACCGCTGAACCGCGGTGACCATACCCCCCGCTGTACACGACGGGGTCGGTTGCGCGAGGCTGTCAACGTGAGCCGCACGGAGTTGGGGCCGGAAGGACGGAGTGCGCCCTTCGGTATCGCCGTGGGCCTCGAACTCGACGCCACCCTGCGCCGGATTGTCCGTTCCGGACGGGAACTCACCAACGCTCGGTATGGCATGTTCGCCGTTTTCGGCGCGGACCACGAGCTGATCAGGTTCGTGTCCAGCGGCGCCGACGAGACCAGCGAGCCGATCGTCGACGAGTGGCCGGCCGGCAGTGAATCGTTCGAGACCACAGTGGACAGCGGTGAGTCACAGCGGTCGCTGCTTTGCGTGCCGGTGCGGATCCGCGATTCGGTCTTCGGGCAGTTGTGCCTGGCGGACAAGAACGGTCACGACAGCGAGCCGTTCACCGAACAGGACGAGCATGTGGCCGAGGAGCTGGCCGAGGTGGCCGGCGCGGCCGTGGAGAACGCCTACGTCCACGAGCAGTCCCGACGTCGGCAGCGTCTGCTCCACGCTATCGAGGAGATCTCCGCGGCGCTGCTCGCCGGCGCCGAGACCATGGACGTGCTGCATCTGATCGCCGATCGGGCGCTCACGCTGTCCGGTGCCGATCACGTTCTGATCGCGCTGCCCGCCAGCACGGACGGCACGGACGGTGATGACACGGGTGGCACGGACGGCGATGACACGTTCGACCAGGACGCACTGAAGATGGCGGCCAAGGCGAAGTCGCTGACCGTGCGGGTCTGCGCCGGGCACGGCGCGGACCTGTTGGTGGGCCGGCGGATTCCGCTGGACGGGTCGACGGCGGGGATGGCGTTCCTGGACCGCGTGCCCTGCCTTGTCCCCCGGCTGGACTTCGACCTCACGACCGGCACCGACATCGCCTTCGGCCCGGCCCTGGTCGTGCCGCTGCGCTCCCGCGACACCGCGATCGGCGTGCTGATCGCGGTGCGGAAGCCGTCCGCCACCGGCTTCGACGACGATCAGTTGCCGCTGGTCGCGGCGTTCGCCGACCAGGCCGCGGTCGGCCTGCAGCTTGCCCGGCATCAGCGCCGGTTGCGCGAACTGGACGTGCTGGCCGAGCGGGAGCGTATCGCCGCCGACCTGCACGACAACGTTATCCAGCGGCTTTTCGCGGTCGGCCTGGCGCTGCGCGGTACCCAACGAAGAGCCGTGCTGCCCGAAGTGCGACGCCGGTTGTCGGAGAACATCGACCACGTCCACGATGTCATCACCGAAATACGAAACGCCATCTACGACCTGCACGCCACCGGTTCGGAAACCGCGCCGCTGCGCACCAGCCTGCGTGAGATCGTCAAGGAACTGACCGAGAACTCCGCGGTGCACGTCCGAATCGATACCACTGGCCCACTGGAAGTGCTGCCCGGCTATCTCGCCGAGCATGCCGCGGCGGTCATCCGGGAGGCCGTCAGCAACGCCGTCCGGCATGCCAGGGCGACCGAGCTCACCGTCGAGGTGTCGGTCGTCGACGACCTGGTCATCAACGTGACCGACAACGGCAACGGGATTCCGCCCAACGCCCATCGCAGCGGGCTGCTCAACCTGAGCCAACGGGCCGCGCGCGCCGACGGCCAGCTCACCGTCGACCGGCCGCTGAGCGGTGGCACCCGGGTGCTGTGGACGGCGCCGCTGCCGCCGTCCTGACGGCCACCTACTGGGACGGTGTAGGCCATCTGATACATGATCGCCAGCGACACTGGTGCTCATGAAAGCAAGGTGCAAGGCTTGTCTATGCGAGAAGAGCCCGTCTCCAATTCGAAGAGGCGTGATGATCGTCTCCAATTTGCGTGAAACCGAAACCGGTGCTCCCCCCGTACCACTTCAGCCCGACCCGCCGGTCGAACGGGGCAGACGAGTGGCCGTCTGGGTGGACGGTTCGCGATGGGGGCAGGCCGCGCTGCGGTGGGCCGCCGAACATGCCTGGCGGACCAGTTCCGAACTTCTCGTGCAGACCGTGGGTGGCGGGTCCGATTCCGGTGCCGCGCCCGGCGACCACATTGATGACGCCGCCAACAAGTATCCGTTGCTGTCGATCCAGGTTCGCGGTGTCCGGGATCCGGCCTCCGCGCTGATTCTGGCCAGCCAGGAGTCCGACTGGGTGGTGCTGGGCCGGCGGTCCGACGCCCAGCACGGGGTCGGGATCGGCGGCGCGGTGCTACCGGTGGCCAATCGCGCGCGCTGCGACGTGATCGTGGTGGGTGGCGCCCCGGCGCTGATCGGTGGCTCGTCCGGGCTGGTCACGGCACTGTGGCACGGGCCGGAGGATATGTATGTACTGCGGTCGGCGGTCCAGCTGGCCAGCACCCGCGGCGCGGCGCTGCGGATCGTGCGGGCGGTGTCGGTGCACGGGGTCCGGCAGCTGTCGACGCCGAGTGACGAGATCTACCGCGCGGAACTCGACGAGGCGGTGAACGAGACCCGGCTGTGGCAGCCGACTTTGTCGGTCAGTGCCGAACTCGTTCGGGCGAACCCGCACGAGGTGGTCATCCGGCCCGGCGCGACCGATGTGTTGGTGATCGGCGCCGAGGGGCGGGTCGGCGCGGTTGGCCGTTGCGCGCTCTTCCACAGCCCGGCGCCGGTGCTGATAGCTCACGAGACCGTCCCGACCAACTGGTGACCTTCGGTTCTTTACCTGGATGGAGAAAGAACCAACAGGCGATAGTGCCGTGCGCATAGCTGGCGAAAGCGCAGGCCGGCCGGACGGTGATAATCGGCACCATTGCTGACTCACCGGACGACCCTGATGACCGTCGACGAGTCAGCATCGTAGACTGCGCGAGAAGTCCTCGGGACCACGGTCGTTTCCGTGCGGCCATGCTCGGCGACGATCCCTAATACGCACAGAAGGAACACGACTACCCCATGGCGCAAAAAGTTCTGGTCCAGCTTGTGGATGACCTCGACGGCACCACCAGCGACGACATCTCCACCGTCAACTTCGGCCTGGACGGGGTGAGCTACGAGATCGATCTCAACGCCACCAACGCCAAGAGCCTCCGGGAAAGCCTGGCCGATTTCGTTGCCAACGCCCAGCGCATCGGCGGTCGGGTGAAGCGTGGCGGCCTGCGCCCGGTCCTCGCCGTGCCGGGTTCCAACCGGAGCAAGGAGCAGACCCAGGCCATTCGTGCATGGGCGAAGAAGAACGGTCACGACGTTTCCGACCGTGGCCGCATCCCATCGGCCGTGGTCGAGGCGTTCGAGGCGGCACATGCCAAGAAGGGCAAGTGACCAACTATTTGGGTTAGTGACTTGTCACGCGATGCCACTTGCCGTGGGTATTGACCCACGGCAAGTGTGTTTCGGGTGGTTCGTCACGGCGACTACGCTGCGGAGTCGCGAACCCACCAAATGACGACACGCCCACGATCGCGCGACTCCGTTGGTTCGTCGGGCATCACCGCTAGAAACGGCACGGTTCGCCAGACTTATCCGATCCAGCGCGAGGAGCGTGCCGATGCGTCATCTCATCTCGAAATCCCTGGTCGTCACCGCGGTGAGCACCGTCGTTGGTGCCACGCTGCTGCTGGCGCCGGCCACCGCCCAGGCCGCCACGCCGACCGATGACCCGGCGCCGGGCACCCCGACCAGCGTGCTGGTCCTCACGGTCGCCTACGACCGCAATACGGGTGAGGCGCATTCACTGATCTGCGATCCCACCGGCGGCGACCACCCCAAGGCCCAGGCCGCCTGCGACGAGATCACCGCCGCCAACGGCGATTTCGACAACCTGCCGGGCGACCCGGACAACTATGCCTGTCCGATGATCGATCTTCCGGTCACCGCCAGCGTCGCCGGCAGTTGGCAGGGCAGCAAGGTGGAGTGGCGGCACACCTACACGAACGACTGTTGGATGCACAAGGACACCGGCTCGGTCTTCGACTTCTGACCGTCCGCTGGTGTCACGGGTTATAGCAACCGAGCAGCCCGCAGACCTGCGTCGTGGTGGTGGTCGTCGTCGTCCGCTGCGTCGAGGGTGGCGGCGCGGACGACTTGGTCGTGGTGTGCACCGGGGGCGGCGGAGCGGCGGCGTTGCTCGTCGTCGTGGTGGTCGTGGTCGTCGTGGTGGTGGTGGTCGTCGTGCTGGTGCCACTGGTGCTGCTCAACGGCGGTAGCAGGCTGGTCACCGAGGTCGGTAGGTCCGATGTGGTCAGCGCGGCGGCGTTGGTCGGGTCGAAGTCACCGGAATTGGTGCTCGACGAGCCGTTGTGGGCGGTCGCGATGCCGACGCTCACCAGGCAGGTCACCAGGCCGCCGAGCATCGCGCCCATGACCAGGCGGCGGGGCTGTTTGGCGGCCGCCGAGCTGGGCGGCTCCTCGTCCTCGTCGTCGTCATCATCGTCGGGAACCCGAGCCGCGATCATTCGAGTGGGACGACGTTCCTCCGGCGATGGCCGCCGTTCGGTCACCGGCCGGTCGGAGGGGCGCCTTTCCGTTGTGCCACGCGGGGTTTCGCGACCCGTCTCGCGCCTGGGACGTGGCCGCCGTTCGTCGCGCATGCCACGTTCGTGCACGCCGTGCTCATCACGAACGCCGCCCTCGTGCAGACCCGGCTCACGATGGCGGACCGCCCGGGTCCGGTCGTCACGCTGCCGATCGTCACGCTGCCGATCGTCACGCTGCCGATCGACGCGCGTTTCGTCGGCGGGTGGCCGGGCGACGCGGGTACGGTCCGCACGAGTCAGGTCAGCACGGGACGGGTCGAGTCGGGGACGAGCTTCCCGTGCCCGGTCGGGGCGAGGGCGGCCACTCAGCGGCGGCCGTTCGCCACGTTCCCGATCTGGACGGTCCCGGTCCCGATCAGGACGTTCTCGATCAGAACGGTCCCGGTCAGGTCGCTCCGGCCGGTCGGGTCGTTCCCGGTCGGCACGCTCCCGACGGGCCCGGCGCTCTTCGGGGTCCTGCTCGGCACGATTCCGTTCCGCGCGCAGTCGTTCCAACCGCTCCAGCCGCGCGGCGCGAATACGCTCGGCACGCAACCGCGCGGCGGGACTCAGGTTCGCGGCGGGATGCTCGTCGCGGGCGCGACGCTCGCGGGGCGGCTCGTCGCCGGACAACTCTCCGGACATCCGGCGTTGCCGCTCGGCGGAGCCGCTGGAGGGTGTCAGCGCCGTTGGATTCGGCCGCGGCGGCCGCCGGCCCGTTGACCCCTGGTCGGGCTCATCGGCGTCGTCCTGGCGCGCATCGCGCAGGCCGCGCGGGGATCTGCGTGGTTGGGAGCGATCTTCAATGACCATGATCGCCACCAAATTCCGGGCGGTTGCGCAGGCCGGTGCTCGCGGGTCGGACCCGGGCGAGTCGTTGTGTGACCACGGCGCCTCCTACCTGTCCATCGGCGCCCCAAGTCTGGCGCAACGGCCCGTCCCCGCACGAGCGGCATCCGACACTAGCCGACACGCCGTGTTCATGGGAACGTTTCATGAGTGTCACCTCGACCGACTCAACCCAGTTTTCGCAGGTTGCACCCGTTTTCCCGGGTCTGATCGAAGCCAAGTGTGGTCAAGAAGACTCCCCCAGCCAACGCGGTCAGCCGCCGGTCTTCACCGCCGGAAGCCTGAAGGTCACCCGCAGACCGGCGCCGCTGTCCGGAATGTGGTGGTCATGTTCGCACATGAACATGGCGCGAACGGTGCCCCCACAGCCCCCATGGGACGCCGGCCACTTCCAGCGCCCGGGTCACCGAGCACACCCGTGACACGAATCACCTCTCTCACCCAATCACCACTGCTCGGCCGGTGCCTTGCGAGGCAGCAGCCAGACGAGTCCCAGACCGAGCGCGGTGATCGCGGCGACCACGGCGACGCTGACGGTCATCGCGTGCCCGGCTCCGTGGCCGGCGAGTTGGTTGAAGTAGACGGTGGTGACGACCGCCGACCCGATCGCCGACGCGAGTTGCTGCACCGCGCTGAGCGACCCACTGGCGCTACCGGCCTCCGGACCGGCGATGTCTCCGATCGCCACGTCGTAGATGCTGGCGAAACAGGTGCCCATGCCCAGGCCGAGCACCAGGATCGACGGGCTCATGAGCCAGGCCGACGTGCCGGTGCCGTCGAGGAGCACGGTCACCCACAGGCCCGCCGCACCGGCGAGGGTGAGGGTCAGGCCGCAGACGACGAGGGTGCGACCGAGCCTGGCGATCAGCGGACGGCCGACGAAGGACGCGGCGATGATGCCGATCATCATCGGTGCCATCGCCAGCGACGCACCCGACGGGGAGAAGCCGAGCGCGGTCTGCAGGAACAGCGAGATCACGTAGGCCAGGCCGTTGACCGCGGCGAAGAACGCCAGGCCGAGCAGCAGACCCGCGGTGAAGCCGCGATTGCCCAACAGCGACGGCAGCACCAGCGGGTTCGCGGCCAGCCGCTGTCTGATCGCGAAACCACCGAACAGCACGGCGCCGCCGACCAGGAAGGCGACCGGAACGGTGGTCCAGCCGTCCGTCGAGCCGTCGATGAGCCCGTAGATCATCCCGAGCATGGCGGCGCCGAGCAGCCCGGCTCCGATGCCGTCGATCGGCGTCCGGTCCTCCGGCCCGTCAGCGGGCAGAATCCGCGCGGCGGCGAGGAAACCGAGAGTTCCCAGCACGATATTGATCAGGAACACCGGCCGCCAGGTCAGTCCCGCGATGTTGGCGTCGATGATGAAGCCGGCCACGATCGGGCCGAGCACCGCCGAGCCGCCCATCACCGGACCGAACGCCACGAACGCGCGGGGCATCTGCTCACGGGAGAACGAGGCCAGCAGCAGGCTCATGCCCTGGGGGATCAGCAGTGCGCCGAAACCACCCTGGATCAGCCGTCCGACGACCAGCATCGTGGGGTCGACCGACAGCCCGCAGAGCAGGGACGCGAGGGTGAATCCGGCGATACCGATCAGGAAGACACGACGTTTGCCGAACCGGTCGCCGAGCCGTCCGCCCACCACCAGCAGCACGCCCATCGCGAGCGCGTAGCTGGCGCCGAGCCACTTGATCAGCGACTGGCCGCCGCCGATGTCGTGCACGATCGACGGGGCCGCGATGTTGGTGATGGTCGAGTCCATCAGATCCAGCACGTCGGCGATCAGAACGACCGCGAGGATGGCGCGCAGCCGCAGCGGCAACGGACCGGAGCCCGATGACGACGACTGGGCGGTGCTGACGCTCGTGTCGGTAGGTGCGCTCGTTGGCATGCTCACGAGTCTAACGAACATGTTCGTAACGAACAAGTTCGTTCACGCCGACGAGCGGTACATGCGACGAGCTTCGTGAGCTTCCAGGGCCACGGGCCGCGCGCGCCGGCTAGCGTCGCGGCGTCTCGACGATGCCGTTGATCAGCATCTCGAAGGCCCACCGCATCCGGTCGACACCCTCGCCCGAGATCAGCTTGACGGCGACCCGGTGAATGTTCGGATAGCTTGCCGGGTCGGCGTCCTTCAACGCCCTGACCAGCGTGTCGTGCTCCTTGTCGGCGTCCAGCCGGCGCTCGCGCGCGCCGTGCTCCGCGGCCAGGCCGGTCGCGAAGAGCAGCAGGTTGTCCACCCCCCAGGCGGCGCGGTCATCGGGCACCTCGCCCACCCGCAGCAACGCCAGCAGGCCCTCCAGGACGCTCAGGTAGTTCGGCCCGGACGGGCGTGACACCAGCGCCGAGTGCGCGAGCTCGGGATTGTCGAACAAGATCAACGTGTAGGAAACGAGGACCTTCGAGAGCCGCTCGCGCCACGGCCCGCTCGCTGTCACCGGAGCCAGATCCACGTCACCGAGCAGCTCGTCGAGCATGTCCGCGTAGAGATCACCGGTGTCGCGGACGTACACGTACAGCGACGCGGGACCGGTGTCGAGCTCCTGCGCGAGGCGCCGCATCGTCACCCGGCCCTCCGAACGCATGATCGCCAACGCGGCCGCGACGATGCCCACCCGAGTCAGCGCCGGTTTCGCCGGCCTTTCCCGGCGGCTCGCACGTGTTACCTCATTCCGCACATGGCTACGTTAGCGAACATGTTCGCCACGAACACGGTTCGCCGCCGGTGGCCCCGGCCGGGCACCGCTCAGGAATCGACCTCGACGACCGAGGCGCCGTTGGCCGCCTTCTTCACGGCCTCGCAACCGTTCAGCGCCGAGGGTTTGGACTCGTACGCCTCGCCGGTCGCGACAATCTCGCCATTCCCGGCCTTCAACCGGAACCGGTATTTCCCGGCACGGTCCTTGTAGACCTCAAATTTCCCCGCCATCAAATCACTATCGGGCACGTTGCCTGGACCGGCAACCTCGATCTCCCCGGCGGTCAAGGCTTCGCTTCGCGGGCGAAGCGGTCCTAGCCTGCGGACATGGTTGACGATGGAGGTGCCGGCGGCACGGTCAGTGGTGCTGTGAACGGCACCGTGAGCTGGACCGGGCGGTACTACGAGGATTTCACGGTCGGCGACGTGTACCGGCATCCGTTGGGACGGACCGTGCTGTCCACCGACAACAGTTGGCTGACCATGCTGACGCAGAACACCGCGCCCCTGCATTTCGATCACTACTACGCGTCACAGACTCCGTTCGGCAGGCCGCTGGTGGACTCCACGTTCACACTCGCTCTGGTGACCGGGCAGAGCGTCGTCGACGTCTCGCAGCATGTCATGGCCAACCTGGGCTGGGACCGGGTCCGGATGCCGAACCCGCTGTTCGAGGGCGAGACCGTCTACTCGCAGTCCGAGGTGCTGGCGAAGCGGCCGTCGGCCTCCCGTGACGATGTCGGCATCGTCACGGTTCGCACGGTCGGCTTCACCGAGCAGGGCAAAATCGTCATTACGTTCGAGCGCACGCTGATGGTTTACCGACGTGGGCACGGGCCGCGCATGGCCGAGGTCAGTCCCGTGTGGGACGAGCGCGCGGCACGTGCGGCCGGCCTGCTGGACGGGGGTTCTGAATCGTGACAGGTTCCGAATCATGACCGCCCCGGCAGATCCTCAGGGTGCCCGGTCGGCGGGCAATCACCGGTCCTGGCTGTTCGTGCCCGGCAACCGTCCCGACCGGTTCGACAAGGCGCTGGCCAGCGGTGCCGACGCGGTCATCGTCGATCTCGAGGACGCGGTCGCACCGCCGGACAAGACGCACGCCCGTGACGAGGTGGCCCGGCTGCTCGCCGGCCACGACGCCTTCGTCAGGATCAACGGCGCCGACACCGAGTGGTACGCCGACGACCTGGCCGCGCTCGGCCGGCGGCCGGGCCTGGCCGGAATCATCCTGCCCAAGGCCACCACAGCGGCGGACGTCGCCGACGTGGCCGCCCGGACGGCCCCCGGCGTCGCGATCGTGGCGCTCGTCGAGACGGCGGCCGGCCTGCACAACGCCGGCGCGATCGCCGCCTCCTCGCACACCACGCGGCTGGCGTTCGGCAGCATCGACTTCGCCCTCGACATC
>DASVLX010000291.1:0-35985 GCA_036384655.1 Pseudonocardiaceae bacterium | reverse complement strand
CTGACACGGGCTCTCCATGCCCAGCACCAGGATTCGTGCCCCGCTGCGCCTGATCGCGGCGACCGGATCCGCGGCATCCGTACTGCCCGGATGCGGGGCGGTGCCGGCGATCGACAGGCCTGGGATGCGTCCGGCCAGGGTGTCCGCCGCCCGGTCCGCGACGCCGGGCCGGCCGCCGAGCAGGAACACCGGCACGTCCGGACCGACGGCCGCGAGCAGGCGTGGGGTGAATGTGGTTCCGTCGAAGGAGGCGGGCAGGCGTCCGCCGCCGAGCCGGGCGGCGATCGCCGGGCCGAGGCCGTCGCCGAGAACCAGGTCCGCGTCCCGCAGGATCCGCCGGTACTCCTCGTCATGGCCGGCGATGTTGAGGGTGCGCGCGTCGACGAACGCGACCAGTGCGGGTTCCCGGTTGCGCAGCAGCGCCCGCGCCTGCGCCACCGCGGCGTCCGCGTGGAGCACCGCCAACGGCACTCCCAGCACGGTGACCGTGGGAATCCCAGCGCGCACCAGTGCCTCCGTCCGGCAGTCTCCGTCCGGCAGTCTCTGTCCGGCACCGCCCGGGTGAGCGGCGTGATATCGAGGGGTTTGTACGTCGTCCGAGATGATCCGTTACGACGGCCGGGTGGCGTCCGCCCACGAGCCGGCGGCGGCATCTCGAGCGGAGAGCGCCCCCACCGGCAACGGCCAGTCGATATTCAGATCCGGGTCGTCATAGCGGACCGCGATCACATCGCGCGGTTGCTGGGCCCGGTCGAACCTGAAACAGACGTCCGCGATCTCGCTGAGCACCTGGAAACCGTGCAGCATCCCCGGCGGCACGAAAAGGTGCGCGAACTCCTCGTCGTCCAGCCGGAACGACTCGTGCCGGCCGAAGGTCGGCGAGCCGCGCCGCGCGTCCACCACGACGTCGTGCACGGCGCCGCGCGCGCAGCGGACGAGTCTTCCCTCGCCCCCGCCGCCGTGTAGGCCGCGCAGCACAGCCAGCGTCGAGCGGGACTGCACATCCTGGACGAAGGCGCGCGGGTCCAGGCCGTGTGAGCGGGCCACGGCGGCGTCGAAGGTCCGGGTGACCAACCCTCGGTCATCGCGGTGGATGGTGGGCAGAAACAGCAGGACGCCGGCCAGAGTGGTGTGTTGAACCCGCATACGGACATCTTGCCCGGAAGACCGGCGGGTTACGAAATCCAATCGGTTGGATGGCATGGCAGGCAACCCGGCGGGAAGCCGTGCGTCCAAATAGTAGGTTGTAGTTCTCACCGGCTGGGGTGGCCGGCACACGAATCAACCCGGAGACAGATATCGATGCCGACCGGCGGTAACTTGTGGTCCCCACGTGGAAGGGCCTTTGTCGGGGTGGTGGCGCTCAGCGCCGTCGCCATGTTCCTGCTGTCGGCCTGCACTGGCGGGGCGTCGGCGGGCGGTGGCTCCGGTTCGGGCGGCACCGGCGGCGCCGCCGCGACCACCACGACGGCGGCGGTCAGCATCGATATCTCTCCCGCGGCCGACGCCTCGGTCAGCCCGACGACACCGATCGTGGTCACCGCCAGCCATGGCACTCTGCGGTCGGTCGCGGTCACGAACGCCGCGACCAAGGTCGCGGTGACCGGTGATCTGTCGGCGGACAAGACAAAGTGGACGTCGAACGAACCCCTTGGCTACGGGGCGAGTTACCAGGTCGTCGCGGATGGCGCGAGCCCGACCGGGGTTGCCAGCCAGCGGACGTCCACCATCAAGACGCTCTCGCCGCGCCTCACGACGTATGCGTCCCTCCTTCCGCCACCCAATGTCACCGATGTTGGCGTGGGTCAGCCGATCGTGGTGCTGTTCGACCAGTCCGTCGCGAAGGCCAACGAGGCCGATGTGGAGCGCTCGCTGCAGGTCACGTCCAACCCGGTGCAGCCGGGCAGCTGGTACTGGGTGACCTCCAAGGAGGCGCACTACCGGCCTAAGGACTACTGGCAGCCGGGCACCACGATCAACGTCAACCTCAACATCTACGGCGTGAACTTCGGCAACGGCGTCTACGGCAGGACGGACCGCAGCGAGACACTGCACGTCCATGACTCGTGGATCGCCAAGGCGGACGGTTCCACCGACAAGATGCAGATTTTCCACAACGGCCAGCTCGTCAACACCATGCCGATCAGCCTCGGTTCGCCCGGGCACCCGTCTCACACGGGCGTCCACGTCATATCCGACAAACAGCCGAGCGTCGTGATGGACTCGTGCACCTATGGCGTGTGCAAAGGGCAGCCCGGCTATTACAGCGAGACCGTCTATCTCGACGAACGCATTTCCGACGACGGCGAGTTCGTGCATTCCGCGCCATGGTCGGTCGGCCAGCAGGGCAGCACCAACGTCTCACATGGCTGCGTGAACCTGAGCCCGGCCAACGCCCAGTGGTTCTACGACCACTTCGGGCTCGGTGACGTCGTGGACATCAGCAACTCGGGCGGTAAGCAGCTGCCGCTGTGGGACATCTACGGCGACTGGGAACTGAGCTGGCAGCAGTGGCAGTCCGGCAGTGCCCTGCCCGCCCAGAACAACTGAGCACAACCCCACCAGACCACCTGGCCAGACGGACGACGGCCTCGGCGCGAGCGGGACACCGCGCCGGGGCCGTCGTCCTGTGTTGGCTGGGGTCGGTCGGCTGCGTTGCTCCGTGCGGCTCAGGCGACGCTGACGACATCCTCGTAGGGCAGCCGCGGCAACCGGTCGAACCAGGCGCCCTCGGTGGCCGGCTTGCCGATGTTCACGACGACGATCGAGCGGTGCCGGCCGTCCGGGAAGAACTCCTTGTCCATCGCGTCGTTGTCGAACCCGGTCATCGGACCGGCGGCCAGCCCGGCGGCCCGGACGCCGAGGATGAAGTAGGCGACCTGCAGCGTCCCGTTGAGCCGGGCGTTGTCCTCGCGAAGCTCCTCGTTGTCGGCGAAGAAGTCCCGCGCGGTCGGGCGGTGCGGGAACACCCGCGGCAGTTCGTCATGGAAGTCGAGGTCCGCGGCCAGGACCGCGACCAGCGGCGCGCTGGACGTCTTGGGCCGGTTGCCCTCCGACATGTGTTCGAGCAGCCGCTCCCGCGCCTCCGCGGTCTGGACCAGCACGACGCGCAGCGGCTGCTGGTTCATCGAGGTGGGGCCGTACTTCACGAGGTCGTAGATGGCCCGAACCTGGTCTTCGGTGACCGGCTCGTCGCTGAACTTGTTCGCCGTTCGCGCCTCGCGGAACAGCAGATCCTGTGCGGTCTGGTCCAGTACCAGGCTCATCGGTGTGGTGCTCCCCTGTGTGATGGTTGCGTCTCCTACTTATAGTTCTAACACAGTTGAGCGTTCAATGATTTCTCATCCCGTCCCTGACTCACAGTGATCCACACCACGAGCCTGCTTCGCTGTACGCTGCCGCACGTGACCATCCGTGACCAGCCCTGGACCGACATCGAGTCTTGTCGCACACTCGCGGTCCTCGATGCCGAGATCGACCGGCTCAGGAAACGGTGGTCAGAGGCCGAGGCGATTGACCGAGCGGACATCATCCAGCCACTGGCCACCGGACTGCAGGATCGGATGAGCCGTTGGCTCGATGACATGGCTGGATCACTGCGTACCCGGCTGACTGAGCTCGATCCGCAGGTGGCCGTCAGCGTAGATTCGGCTGCTCCGCCTGATGCGCGTGCGCGCCATTGGCGTCAACAGCTGGCCCGGGCCGCTGAGATGGGGAATGCACTCGTTGATGCAAGAGGCGGGGTCTGGTGGAACCGTCTGCGCGTGGGAGTGCCGTGGAGCGAACTGCGATACCTGGCCTTCCTGCACAGGGTCCGCCAGGGCGGCACCGCCATGCTGGCTTTGACCGTCTACGCCGAGCTGCTGCTCGGCAGTCCCAAGGACGACCAGCGTTACGTCAAGGAACTTGTCGTGTCGACGCCGACCGAGACGGTTACGTGGACGGATCAGGACACGGCCGAGGCACGGTGGGAGGACGTCGAAGACATTCTCGACACCACCCTGGCCGCCGGCATACAGAAGTTCATGTCGTCGCTGGGGTGAGGTGCGTATGGCCAGGTTGTTGATCGTGCACCACACGCCGTCGCCGGGGCTGCAGGCGATGTTCGAGGCGGTCGTTTCCGGCGCCACCGACCCGGAGATCGAGGGCGTCGAGGTGGTGCGGCGGGCGGCGCTCGCGGCGACGGCGACCGATGTCCTGGACGCCGACGGTTACCTGCTGGGCACGCCAGCCAACCTCGGCTACATGAGCGGAGCGCTCAAACACTTCTTCGACCAGGTCTACTATCCGTGCCTGGACTCGACGCGCGGCCGGCCGTTCGGCTGCTATGTGCACGGCAACGAGGGCACCGAGGGCGCGGTGCGCGCCATCGACAGCGTGACGAAGGGCATGGGCTGGACCAGGGCCGCCGAGACCGTCGTCGTCCTGGGCCAACCATCCAAAGAGGACCTGCGGGCCTGCTGGGAACTGGGCGCGACGGTCGCCGCCGGCCTGATGCCGTGAGCGGCCGGTATCAGGCCACCGGCTGGCCCAACGTGCGCAGCACCAGCGGCAGCCACGGGCTGTAGGCATCCGGGTCACGCACCAGCGCGGCCGCCAGGTCCCGCGGTGCCACCCACTCGTACTCGCCGACCTCGGCGGGGTTCGGCCGAACGTCGGCGCCGTCGGCCCGGCCAACGAGCACGTGGTCCCACTCGTACTCGACCCGGCCGGTCGCCGCGTCGGAAGCCTGGTAGACGAACGAGCCCACATCGCTCAGGTCGATGCCCTCGCCGATGCCCATCTCGTCGATCAGCCGGGCCCGCGCCTCCGCCGCCAGGTCCTGGCCGGGGGCGGGATGGCCGCAGCAGGAGTTGGCCCAGCGCAGCGCGAACCGGGTCTTCACGGCGGCCCGGCGCTGCAACAGCATCCGGCCGTCCGCGTCGAACAGCATCACGGAGAACGCGCGATGCAGCAGGCCGGGTGCCTGATGAGCCTCGGCCACCGAGCAGCTGCCGGTGGCCTCGCCGGCGTCGTCGACCAGCTCGACCAGCAGCGATTCGCGGTCCCTAGATTCCACAGATGCCGTCACGGTGAGCCAGCATAAACGACACCGCCGTCACTCGGGAGCCATCGCCGATGACGATACGGCGACGGCGTGTTACGGGTCAGAAGTCCGGAATGGACAGGCAACGAAGATTTTACCGGAACCAATTCCGCACTGCCCTGAGTTTCGCGCCAGGCGCTATCCGGCGTCGGGTTGTTCCACGGGCGGGGTGCTGTTGCCGAGTATCAGGGCGAGTCCGGCTCGGGTGGCCAGGACGGTGAGCCGGTCCTGCACGGCCAGCCGGTAGTCCGGGTCCGGCGACCACTGCACCCGCGAGGTGCCCTGGCGTTGCAGGCCGATCACCCGGATGTCGCCGTCCTCGTGCGCGGCGCGCAGCCGCGTGCCGACCAGCGGAGCACCGGCGCGGATCGGCACCTCGGCGATCATGAGCACATGCCGTCCGATCGCGATCGTGTCGACGACCCGCTGTTCCACCATGGCAGCCGCGAACGCCGAGGCCGCCAGGTAGGAGACGCTGTGCGAGGCGTTCACACCGAAGATCCGCTCCACGCGCTCGGCCAGGTCGCTGTCGAACAGCCGCAGCACCACCCGGATGTCCTCACGCGCGCCCTTGGCCAGCAGCGCGGCCTCCAGGTTGACCGCGTCGCTGCTGGTCAGCAGCAGAACCGACCGGCAGGTCGCGACCGATGCCTGCTTGAGCGTGGTCGACTGGGTGGCGTCGCCGACCACCACCGGCAGGCCCAGCTCGCCGGCCACCCGGACACCCCGGGCGCTCTCGTCCCGGTCGACGCCGACCACGGTCACGCCCAGGTCGCGTAGCTGGCGCATCACCCGGGCGCCCACCTCACCGAGCCCGACGATGACCACGTGATCGGTGATGAACTCGGGCACCCGCCCGGCGCGCGCCAACCGCGCGCGCACCAGGGCATCGACCACCGCCGCGGTCACCACGGGCACGATCGTGATGCTCAGCAGGGTCAACAGGACCTGCACGATGATGATCGGCAGTGGTGCCTCGGTGTCCGGCTGCGCGGCACCGGCGGCGTCCATAATGGTCATATAGATCGACTTCCACCAGCCGTAGTAGCCGGTGAGCGCGGCCTGCAGGATCATGCCGATCAGCATCAGGGCGATCAGCACGACCGCGGTCTGCGCCAACCGGTTCGACAGCAGCACCCGGGCCCGTCGCCAGTGGCGGCTCCACCGGTGCTGGGCCGGTCTCTGGAACGGGTCGCGCGCGGTGCCGTCGGCGATCGCCAGCACCAGATCGGCGTTCGCCTGGTCGGCCGGCAGCATCCGGGGCGCCGGCCCACTCGTGTCGGCGAGCCCGCACACGATCGAGCGCGGCGACACGTCCGACCGTCGCGTCTGGTAGAGGGTGCGGCCGGACAGCCGCACATAGCTGGGCGCCAGTTCACCCAGCGCCGACGCCACGAAGGTGGGCGCGGCCATCGCGGAGTCCGAGAGCACCACGCAGTCGTCCAGCATGGCGCGCACCCGGTGCCCGAGGCTCAGGTTGAAGATCCGCACCACCAGCCGCAACCGGGGGTTGAGGTCGTAGGCGCGCAGCGAGGTGTGGATGTTGCCGACATCGTCCTGGCCGACCAAGGCGAGCCCGCGCGCGGTGGCGATGCCGGCCTCGCGCAACGCGTCGTCGTCGGTCTCGGCCGCCTCGACGATCCGCACGCCGTCCAGATCGGCGATCTGCGGGCCACGGCCGCGGTTGCGGGCCCGCATGACCACGGTGACCTCAGCGCCGTATCGGGTGATCAGCTCATTGATCAGCCGATAGGCGAGGGTGTTGTCTCCGCACACGATGAACCGCCCTGCCCGGAGGCTTCGGCGGCGCTGCAGGGTCGGCACATCTTGAGACTAAACAGAAGGCGATCATCCGCGCGGGCGGTTCCGGGTAATTTCCTTATTCGTCACCGAGACTGGCCTCCTCCAGGTCCAGCCCGCGCTGCAGCCGGCGGCGGGTGGACTCGCTGATCATCCCCGTGTCATAGAGGCGGGCGAGTTCGCCGCTCTGCACGTCGAGCAGTTCGCGCCGCAACCGCCGGTAGGACTCCGACGAGGACGGGCCCATCGCGCTCTCGACGGTTTCGGCGGCGATGCCGTCCTCGGCCTCCAACCGGTCAATCCGGGACCGCAGCACGGCGCGAAGCTGTTCCAGCATGACGTCCGACGCGAGTTCGAGGTCGGCGAGTTCTTCCAGATGCTCCAGCCCGGCCCGTGCGGTGTGCAGCAGCGCCACGGATTCCTCATGCCGCACATCGGCCGGCGCGATCGCGATGCCCGCCCAGCGCACCAGCGGCGCCAGGGTGAATCCCTGCACGATCAGGGTGATCACGATCACCGCGATCGTCAGCAGCAGCACCAGGTCGCGGTCTTCCAGTGGGGCACCGCTGGAAGTGGTCAGCGGGATGGACAGCGCGGCGGCCAGAGGCACCACACCGCGTGCGCCGGTCCAGGACACCACCACCGACGTCCGCCAGTCCTCTCCCCCGGCCTGGCCCGCTTCCCGTTTCGTCGTGCTGGCCCGCCGTGCCGCGCGCCGGGTGGCCCGCCGACGGCGCCAGGCCGCCTGCGGGAACACCCACAGCGCGCGGATCACGATGAGTGCGGCGGTGATGGCCAACGCCTGCAGCACCCACACACTGTCCGAACTGGACAGATTGCGGATCAGGGTCGGTAGTTCCAGGCCGATGAGCGCGAACACCACGCTTTCCAGCAGGAACACCACGGTCTGCCAGACCGCGCCGAGTTGCAGCCGGATCCGCGCGTTGGTGAGTCTCGGTGTGCTGGTGCCGACCACGACCCCGGCGACCACCACGGCTGTCACCCCGGACGCCCCGAACGACTCCGCCAGCACATAGGTGGCGTACGGGGTGACCAGCGCGGTCACCGTGTCCAGCACGGGGTCCTCGGTGTGCCGGCGGATCGCCATCACACCGAGCGCCATGACGATCCCAACGACCGCACCACCACCGGCGAGCAGGAGAAACTGGAGCGCGATGTGGCCGGCGGACAACGCGCCGGTGGCGACCGCCAGCGACACCGCGATCCGGAACAGCAGCAGGCTGGTGGCGTCGTTGAACAGGCTCTCCGCCTGCACCAAGGCCTGCACGCGCGGTGGCAGCGACAGCTTGCGGCCCAGCGCGGTGACGGCGACCGGGTCGGTGCTGGCCAGCGTGGTGCCCAGCACCATGGCCATGCCAACCGGCAGGCCGACGAGCGCGACCACCAGCGCGGCGACCACCGCCGCCGTCACGAACACCAGGCCCACCGCCAGCGCGGTGACCGGTTTCCACACAGCCCGAAGGTCCCGCCAGGGCAACTCCTCGCCAGCCGCGTAGAGCAGCGGCGGCAACACCACGAGGCTCACCACCTCGGGCGTCACCTGGATGGTGGGGACACCCGGCAGCACGCCGACGATGATCCCGGCCACCACGAGCAGCGACGGCGCGGGCACTCGAAGCCGGCGGGCGAACGCGGCCACCACGGTGGCGACCACGACCAGGAACAGGACCGTCTCGACGCCGCGCATGATCTCGTAAGCCTACCGGTGGCCACGGTGCCGCCGCTCCTGAATTGGGACGTTGTCCACAGGTAACGCGCTGTTTCTTCGCGCGGCCACCGGAACCCCGTACCGTGGAGGTCAACTGGCAGTCCGGACTGGCAGATTCGAGATGGCAGGGTCCGGATCGACGGTGTCCAGTGTCCGGGAGGAGGTGGGCGGCGGTGTCGCATGGGCGGCTGCGCTACATGGAGATCCCGGCGATCGACGTGGAGGAGTCCGCGGCCTTCTATGAGGCGGTGTTCGGCTGGAAGATCCGCCGTGAGACCCCGTCGCAGCCATATTTCACCGACCCGTCCGGCCAACTCGACGGCACGTTCGTGGTCGAGCGCCCAGCCTCCTACGACCCAGGCCTGCTCGGTTACCTCCAGGTGGACGATCTGGACGAGACGCTGGCGGCGGTGCTGGCGCATGGCGGTGAGGTGATCCGCGCGCGCGAACCAGCCGACGCGTCCGGTGTCGAGCACGCGCTGATCCGCGACCCTGGCGGCAACGTGTTCGGCCTCTTCCAGGCCCCGCCGGGCTCACCCGTGGACGCCGCCGGCGCGTTGCCCACCTCCCCCTGACCCCCGACGCTCCAGGTGGCGGACGAAGCCCGCGGGCCGCCTGCCGTACTCGAGCTATGTGAAACCGGTGCGCCTCTGAACCCCGACTGTTCCGCCGTTTGCGTGGATACGGGCCAGCCGCAGGCCGCCTGCCGTACTGAAGCCACGCGGAACCCACGCGCCTCTGACCTGAACCCCATACTGTTCCGGCGTTCCAGGTGGATGCGGGCCAAGGCCGAGGGTCGCGTGGCGTACTAGAGGTACGCGAGCGGCCCGAGAACGCCGGCCCGCGCCGCCTGGGACGGCGGAACGTTAAAGAGGGGGGACGAAACCGACAACCCAGCCGGGGGTGTCCGAGTCGCCACACACCGGGCAGGGCTCCTCGACGATCAGTTCGCCCTGCTCGTTGGAGGCCGCGACCACCCGCCGAATGGTGCCGTCGCCGGGATGGAGCACCTTGCGGGACACGTACTGTCCCCCGTCGCCCATCTCGGTGATCGTGTCCTGCGTGCGGCAGCCGTGGCACACCGTGCGGAGCGCGTCCCAGTGCGATGGGGGGCGGAAGTCCTCGACCGGATTCGTCACCCTTCGATCGTGGCCCAAACCGCGGCGGACGGCAGCCTCTGATCGGGTTGCCGGTTCGATACTGTCGTCACGCCCGTTCACCTGTTCACGGGCCGCGATCGTCTCACTCGTTCGCGTCGTTCGTTCTTACCCGGAGGTGTCACCCCATGCCGAGATCCGCGGTGCGGCTCGTCACCGCTCTGCTCGGCACCGCGCTGCTGGGCACCGGCGTGCTCGCCGGCTGCACCAACGAGGGCGCCAGTCCCAGCTCGCCGTCCTCGTCATCCACCCAGACCACGATGCCGACGCCCGACACGAGTGCGTCGGTGCAGGCCGAGCTGGCGAAGATGACGCTGGAGCAGAAGGTCGGGCAGATGTTCGTGTCCGTCGTCTACGGCACCAGCGCGACCAGCCCGTCCGCGTCCGACGCGGCGTCCAACCGGAAGATCTGGGGCTCCGGCGTGTCGTCCGGCGCGGACGCGGTGGCGAAGTACCACCTGGGCGGTGTCATCTACTTCGGCTGGTCGGACAACCTCGACTCGGCCGGCCAGATCGCGGCGCTGTCCAACGGGCTGCAGAAGGCGGCCGTCGGTGACTCCGGAATCCCGTTGCAGATCAGCGTCGACGAGGAGGGCGGGCAGGTCAACCGTATCGGTGCGCCGCTGGCGGCCTCGCCGGGCAACATGGCCATCGGCGCGACCAGCAACCCCACCAACGCCTATCAGGCCGCGCTGACCACCGGGACGCAGTTGCGCGCGCTGGGCATCAACATGGACGACGCGCCGGTCATCGACGTCAACACCAACCCGGCCAACACCGCCGACGGCACGCGCGCGTTCGGTGACCAACCGGCCAGCGTGTCGTCGTTCGCCACCGAGGCCATCGCCGGCTACCAGGCCGCCGGGGTGGCCGCGCAGGCCAAGCATTTCCCCGGGCTCGGTGACACCAGCGTCAACACCGACAACGCACCCGCGCTCGTCCGGGAGAGCCGCGCGCAGCTCACGTCGATCGACATGCCCCCGTTCCAGGCGGCGATCAAGGCGAACGTGCTGTCGATCATGGCCGCGCACATCACCGCCCCCGCGCTGGACTCCTCCGGTACGCCGGCCAGCCTGTCCCAGCCGATCGTCACCGGGCTGCTGCGCAACACCCTGCACTACGACGGTGTGGTCATCACCGACTCGCTGCAGGCCGGGGCGCTCGCGTCGATCCCGGCGGACCAGGTGGTGCTGGACGCGATCAACGCCGGTGATGACGAGCTGCTGATGCCCAACAGCCCGGCGCACGAGATCTCGGTGGTGCTGGCCGCCGTGCGGGCCGGCAAGATCAGCCAGTCTCGGATCGACCAGTCGGTGACCCGGATCCTGGCCATGAAGCAGCGGCTCGGACTGTTCACCAACCCCTACGCCACACCGTCCCCAGTGGACTCCCACGTCGGCACCGCGGCCCAGCAGGCGACCATGGCCGACATCGCGCAGCGCTCGATCACCCTGCTGCGCAACGACAACCACCTGCTGCCGCTGAAGCTGGCGGCGGGCAGTTCGGTCGTGGTGACCGGCCCCTACTCGGACAGGTTGGCCAGCGACATCGCCGGCCGCGGGTACTCGGTCCAGAGGGTCCCCACCCAGCTCAGCCCGAGCAGCCAGAACGCCAGCGCCGCGGCGGCGGCCGCCGGCGGCGCCGCGCTGACCATCGTCACGACAAGCGAGGCATGGCAGAACTCCGGCCAGCGGAACCTGGTGCAGGCGGTGCTGGCGACCGGAAGGCCGGTGCTGGTCGTCATGCTGGGCAGCCCGTACGACCTGGCGGACGTGCCGGGCGCGTCGACCGCGCTGGTCGCCTACGGCTCACAGTCGGTGTCGGTCGACGCGGCGGTCAAGACGATGTTCGGCACGGCACCGACCGGCAAGCTGCCGGTGACCGTGCCCGACGCCGACGGCCATGTGATCCACCCGGCCGGGTTCGGTCTCGGCTACTAGGGCGAGAAAAAACTCGCCGGTTGGCTCCGTGGCGCCCGGAGCCAACCGGCGAGCAACGCCCCATTCGATCTCTCTAACGCGCCAAGAACGTTTGGTGTTCCCGCCGTCGGCCCTGGATGTTGCGAATTCATCGAGCAAACGAACCGGGCCGGAACCAACGGATTCCAACGGCGAAAGCCAACGAAAAGGAACCTAAGGCCGGTCGGGCTCGTCGGCGACCAGCTGGTAGACCCAGCGGTCATCCTCCGTCCGGCACAGCCGGTACCTCGTTTCGATCTTCGGGCCACCGTGCAGGAAGATGTGCGTGACGATCGCACCGACCGTGCGCGTCGCGGGCAACTGTTCCTGGCGACCGTCCAGCGGGCCGCCCACGTACTCCGCGACGTACTCCGCCGTATGCTCCGCCGTCACCGAACCGCCTCCTCACCTGCCGACCTTCGGGCCCTTCGCTCCAGGGTAAGCGCACTCGACCGGACTCCCTAGATCCGGCCGGGTGATGCCGTGCGACATGCCGACTCACTCTATCGAGCGACGCCCGCTGCGGATCTCAGCGATATACCGACCGGGATGTGCACGGAGGGGTTCGATCTCTACACTCATGGCGATCAGCCAAACTCGAAGGGACCAATGTGCCGGACCGATCGGCCCAGCCCACCCTGGGAGCCGGCGATGACAGCGGCACGGCCGAGACGGAGATCAGGGCCTTCTCCGGTCACTGGGCTGCCGAACTGGTCAATACCAGCCCTGTCTCGCCGCCCCGCGCGGATGTCGAACGGCTGTCGGACGAACTGGGCCGCCACCTGGTTTCGGTGCTGAGCGCCGAACCGTTCGATCCGAGGCCGGCCGAGGAGATTGGCACCCGACTGGTCGCGGACAACTTCATTGACCCACGCGCATTGTCTCGCACGATCGCGTTGCTGCACGAATTGCCGGCGCCGGCCGGATTGGCCCCGGGCGCACTCGCGGGTCGCCTCGCCGCGCTGACCGACAGCATTGTCACCGGTTATGTCGGGGCCACCCGCGACCGGCTGTTCGACGAGCAGGAGATGATCAAGCTGGCCGTGTATCACGCCAGCGAGGTCGCCGAGCAACGGCAGCGGAACAGCGAGACGAAGTTCCGCGCGGTGGTGGAGTCCTCGCCGAGCGGCATGGCGATCACCGGCCTGAACGGCCGCATCCAGATCGCCAACGGCGCGCTGGCCGATCTGCTCGGCCGTGCCCGCGGCTCACTGACCGGTCTGCCGCTGGTGTCATTGCTGGACCAGGAGGACGTGCCGGCGGCGCTGCTGGGACTGGCCAAGATCGCCGACGGGGACCTGCCGGTGTTCGCCGGCACGGTGAACGTCATCGGCGCCGACGGTGACGTGCGCTGGGCGCGGCTGCGGCTGTCCCGGCTGCGTGACGCCACCGTGGTGTTGGACAGCATCGTCGCCACCATCGAGGACATCTCGGACCTGGTGCTGCTGCGGGAGAACCAGCTCACCTGGGCGCTGCGCGACCAGCTGACCGGGCTGCCCAACCGGACCCAACTGATCGCCGATCTCGACCGCGCGATCACCCATGCCACGCCCGGCGACCGGATCGCACTGTGTTATCTGGACCTGGACGGGTTCAAGGTGATCAGCGACGGTGCCGGCCGGCAGATTGGCGACAAGCTGCTGCAGCGGGTCGCCAAGGTGCTGTGCGCCGAGTTCGACGGTGACAACGAGGTCGTGGCACGCGCCGGCGGAGACGGTTTCGCGGTGCTGATCAGCGGCATCACGCACGGTAGTTACGAGATCAGCCAGCGGATCCAGCGGGTGCTCGACGAGTTGGTCGAGCCGGTTCAACTCGGCGACGGCCAGCGGGCCGCCGTGTTGGCCAGTGCCGGCATCGTCGAGCAACCGGTCGGCGGGATGACCTCGGAGGATCTGCTGCGGTCGGCCGAGCTGACCGTGCACCGCGCCAAGGCCGGCGGCAAGGCACAGTGGATGCTGGACGACGAGGACCTGGACCGCCGTGACCGCGACGAGTACCGGCTCGCCGCGGATCTGCCGGTGGCGCTGCAGGACGGCCAGTTCGAGCTCAGCTACCAGCCGGTGGTGAGCCTGTCCGGTGCCGGGCCTCGCTCGCTGGTGGCGGTGCGTACCCGGCTGCACTGGCGGCATCCCGAGCGAGGCGTGCTGCGGCCGGCCGAGTTTCTCGGGCTGGCCGAGCAGACCGGTTTCGTGCTGCCGCTGCAACTGTGGATGTTGCGCGCGGTGTGCGCGCAACTGGCCCGCTGGCAGCGTGAACTCGGCGCGGCCGCGCCGGCGGTCGGCGTCACGCTGGAGGCCCGGCTGGCCGGTGACCAGGATCTTGTCCACCATCTGCGGGAGGCCGTCACGGACAGCGGCGCCGACCCGGAGAAGCTGCTGTTGGGCATTCCGGCCCAGGTCGCCATCGACGAGCGCGGCGAGCTGCTGGAGAACCTGCGGGTGTTGGCCGCCGCCGACTTCCAGGTGTTCATCGATGACTTCGGAGGCACCGAGCATCGGGTGGTGGCGCTGGGCCCGGAGTCCATTCGTGGCGTCCTGGTATCGCACAGCGTCGTGGACACGATCGACCCGGACCGGAACGACCATATCGGCCCGGTCGATCCCCGGCCGCTGGCCGAGCACGCGCTGCGTGGCCTGCTGGCGTTCAGCCGGCAGCGCGGCCTGCGGATGATCGCCAAGGGCGCGGACACCGAGGCGGTCGTGAACCGGCTGATCAAGCTCGGCGTCCCCTACGCCTGCGGGTCGGCGCTGGGCGAACCGCTGTCGCCCGACCAGGTGGCCGCGGTGCTGGCGGGCTGACCACCGCCGGAGTGCCAGGCGGTCGCCGCCACCAGGACGGCGACGACGCCCAGCAGCCCCAACACCCACTGCGCGCCGCCCAGCCCGCCACCGGTGACGTGCAGGGTCAGCGTCACCACGGCGACCCCCAGCGAGGTGCCCAGTCCGCGACCCATGTTGACCAGTCCGCCGCCCATCCCGGACGAGCCGGGCGGGATCGCGCCCATCACCATCGCGTTGTTGGCCGGGGTGAACAGCCCCAGCCCGATACCGAGCACCGCGAGCCCGGGCACCAGCGACTCCGGCGAGATCGCCAGCGACCGCGGCAGCAGCGCGAGCGCCACGGTCTGCCCGGCCAGCGCCACCACACACAGCACCGCTCCCACCAAACAGCGGGCACGGTGCGACCAGTGTCGCGGCAGCAGTCTCGCGCCGAACACCGCCGCCAGGCCGAAGCCGGCCGGCAGCGCGGTGACGACCAGGCCGGCGCGCATCACGCCACCCGCGTCTCCGGCGCCGAACACCACGGGCACCAGCACCAACGGTCCGAACAGGATCAGGTAGCCGCCGAGCGCGGCGGCCAGTCCACCGGCCACCGCGCGGGTCCGCAGCAGCCGCAGGTCGACCAGGGGCGAGCGGGCGCGCCGCTGCCGCCACACGAACGCCACCCCGGCGAGCACGCTGACGACGGCCAGCGCGACCGCCGCGCCGAACGGCAGTGACAGCCCGGACGCGGAGGAGATCACCAGCAGCAGCGCCGTGGTGCAGCCGGCCAGCAGCGCCACGCCGGGCCAGTCGAAGGACGGCACCGGGGTGCGAGCGCGGGTGCGGGGCAGCAGATAGCGGCCGAGGATCAGGCCGGCCACCCCGACCGGCACGTTCACCCAGAACACCCACCGCCAGCCGGTCGAGTCGACCAGCAGGCCGCCAATGGTCGGTCCCAGTGCCAGGCCGAGCGCCTGGGCCGCGGCCTGCACGCCGAGCGCGGAGCGCATCAGCCGGGTCGGCACGCTGGTCGTCACCAGCGCGACGCTGTTGGCCTGTAGCAGCGCCGCTCCCCCGGCCTGCACGATCCGCAGGCAGATCAGCGTGATGAGGTTGGGGGCCGCGCCGCAGGCCGCCGAGGCCACCGTGAACAGCGCGAACCCGTACAGGTAGTACTGCTTGCGGCCGACCGCGTCGGACAGCCGGCCAACCGGCGCGAGCAACGCGACCAGCACCAGCAGGTAGCTCAGTGACACCCATTCCACACTGGCCAGCGGGGCGTGGAACTCGGTGCGCAGCGCGGGAAAGATCAGCGTGACGATGCTGGCGTCGAGTTGGCCGAGGAACGCTCCGAAACAGACGGTGCCGACCGCCAGCCAGCTCGCGTACCGGTACTCGCGTATCCGGCGGGGTCGAGGGGCCTCCACGAACAGCAGGTTGGCCAGCCCGGCCGCCACGCCATCACCTCTCCCCGATCACTTCCGCGTGTCCGCGTCCGCTCGATTCATAATATGTCGGAGCCAGATATAATCGCGACCAGATCCTATCCCTGGGCGAACTTTCCGAACAGCGGGACGGGGTCACGGGCGGCAGTAGCCTGACTCCATGACGCAGCTTCAGCGGGCCCGCGAGGGTGTCGGCATACCCGCCGGACCCTTCCGAGTCAGTGACGCCCGGCAGCTCACCGATGTGGTCACGCGGCTCCGGCGTGCGCTGCGGAAGAGCATTCGCACCGACTATCCGTGGGAATCACTGCCCATGGCCCAGGTCGAACTGCTCATGTCGCTGGCCGACAACGCGCCCGCCCGAATCGGCCAACTGGCCAATCAACTCCGGCTCGCGCCCAACACCGTGAGTGGCATCGTGCAGCAACTGTTGGAGGCCGGTCTGGCGACCCGGGAAACCGACCCGGGTGACCGCAGGGTCGCCAAGGTGGCGCTCACCGACTCCGGACGCGCGAAGCTGTCCGGCTGGCAGCGAGCCCACGAGGACCGCATCGAACACGCCCTCGACCAGCTTCATCCGTCCGACCGCCGGGCCATCTTCGCCGCCCTGCCCGGACTCAACGACCTCGTCGAGTTCCTCGGCGAAACCAACAACAAGGACGACGCCAAGAACGGCACCGGCAAGAACGACAGCTCGGATGCCGGCGCCGTCAAGAACGTCTCCTCGGACAGCGACATCCCGGACGACGACGAAGAGACCGTCAGCGCTGGTTAGGCCGGCACGCTCAGGCCAGGGCGCTCGCGGCCGCCGAGTCGGCATCACCCTCGGTATCGCCCTCGGCGGCGGAATTGACCGTCCGCCACACCTGCGCGAGGGCCTCGGCGTCCACGCCGACCAGCGAGTCGCGGAAAACCCGGCGTGGGCCGTTGGGCACCGCCACCTCCGCGGGCACCACCAGCACCGCGGCACGGGCGTTCTCCGCCGAGGCCGCGCCGTGCACCGAGTCCTCGACGGCCACGCAGTCCTCGGGCACCAGGCCCAGCAGCCCGGCGGCCCGCAGATAGGGCTCGGGCAGTGGCTTGTTCCGCCCGTTCACCTCGTCCCCGCACACCGACACGTCGAACAGTTCCCGGCCCAGTGAGTCCAGCGCGATCTCGGTCAACCGCCGCTGGGTGGAGGTGACCAGCGCCATCGGCAGGCCGGCGGACCGCGCGGCCAGCAGTGCCTGCTGGGCGCCGGGTCGCCAGGGCAGCCCGGCCCGGAACAGTTCGGCGGTGCGGTCGGTCAGGTACTCGCCGGCCTCGGCGTATTCGGTCTCCGTCGGGGTGCGGCCCACCAGGGCGAACATCGCGTTCAGGGTGGCGTCCATGTTGGACCCGACAAGGGCCTCGCGCAGTTCCGGTGTGAGCACGCCGCCCAGCTCGCGCATCAGGTCGGCCAGCGAGACCGTCCACAGCTTCTCGGAGTCGATCAGGGTGCCGTCCATGTCCCACAGGACGGCGGCCGGCGCCCGGCCGCCGTTGTCGGGTAGCGCCACAGGTTCCCCTCGATTGGAACAACAGGTCATGCCGCGTCGAAAGTCTAACCGCGCACGGCCAATGCCTGGGTGAATGGTCACCAGCGCTCGCCCGGTCTCGAACCAGTCTCTCCCGGTTGTCTCGGTTCACCCCAGTCCTCACGGACGGCTGGGTGTAGCTGGCCAGGAGGTCGTTGGCATGGCGTGTAGCCGCTCTGGGTGAGTGGCCAAGCTGGTCGCTGGCCGCTCACGACGACTGGTTTCGGCGCCGACATGGGACTGGCTTGACGGTCGAGTCGCGGATTCGGCCGGGATCTCGCCGTTGTCTGGCGCGGCGTGGTGGGGTTGTCCCATGACTCCTTCCAAGCAGGATTTCGGCCAGTTCGTCGTGCTCAAGCGACATACATATGGTCGGCCTGACCGCGTGCCAACTGCTGTACGGCGGCGCATGGCTGCGGATTCCGATGGCGGCGATCCTGCTCGGGGATTTCGCGGTGTTCGGGTTCACCGCGCTGGTTGATCTGGTCACCCGGGGGGCCGCTGGACCGGGCCGTGGACTTCGCACGCTGGACAGCACCACATATCAACGGAAACGTCCAGGCCCTCTTCGTGTTGGCCGCGGTGCTTGTCGCCGCGGCCCTGGCGCTGGCTGAGGCGCTGAACAACAAGAGAAAGGGTCAGAACTGATGGCCGACGGTCGTGCGACGACCTCTGAGCAGCCGGCAGTCGAGTTGGTCAACGTGCGGAAGACATACGGGGCCGGCGGCGCCGAAGTCGAAGCACTGCGCGAGGTGAGCGTGTCCTTTGGGCGCGGCCGGTTCACGGCGGTGATGGGCCCGTCCGGTGCCGGCAAGACGACCCTGCTGCAGATCGCCGCCGGATTGGAACCGGCGTCCGCGGGATCCGTGAAGATCGGGGATACCGAACTCGTCGGCGCCTCCATCCGGCGGTTGGACCAAGTCCGACGGCAGCGAGTCGGGTTCGTCTTCCAGTCCTACAACCTGCTGCCGATGCTGACGATCTTCGAGAACGTCGTACTGCCATTGCGGCTGCGCCGACAGCGTGTGCGCAGGGCGGAAGCCCGCGCGGTCCTGGACTCGGTCGGTCTCGCCAAACTGGGGTCTCGGCTACCGTCGCAGCTGTCCGGCGGGCAGCAACAGCGCGCGGCAATCGCCCGAAGTCTGCTGGCGCGGCCGGAGGTGATCTTCGCCGACGAACCCACCGGGGCGCTCGACCAGGCTACCGGCCGGCAAGTGCTCGCCCTGCTGCGTCAGGCGGTGGACCGCGATGGGTGCACCATGATCATGGTTACGCATGACCCGCGCGTGGCCGCGTGGGCCGATCGAGTGGTGTTCATCGTGGACGGCCGGCTCCATTCGGAGATCACGGACCCGACCGTGGAGAACGTGACCGCCGAACTCGCCCGGTGGGAGGCATGATGCTGCGCCTTGCTCTCGCGTCGGTGCGCCGCGGCCCGGTGATGTTCGTCGGCCAGTTCATCACCGTCGCTCTCGCCGCGGCGCTGATCGCCACCAACGGCGAAGCCCTCGCGGCCGCGCTGACGGCCCCGCATGCCCAAGCCCAGGACATGGGCGGAGCGATCACGGTGCTGGCCATGGGCGGTGTGGTCGCCGCCTTCGTCACGATCACCGGTCTGCTTTCCAGCACCGGATTGACCGTCGCGCTGCGCCGCCGCGACTTGGCCCTGCTGCGCCTGATCGGCTCCTCCAGCAGTCAGACCCGCCGGATGATCCTCTTCGAGACCCTCGCTCTGGCGTTCGTCGCTGCTCTTGTCGGTACCGCGCTCGGCGCTCTCCTCGCCGCGCCCGCTGTCGCGCTGATCAACGACATCGACCTGGCACCGGTCGCGCTGACCGCGACGGTGCAGGCGCTTCCGTTGTTCATCGCCTGGGCAGCAGCCGTCATCCTCTCCGTTCTCGGCGCGATCCTCGCTGCTGGTCGAGCCGCCGGGATCGCGCCGGCGGAGGCCCTGCGCGCCGCGGACGTAGATGGCCACGTCATGTCCCCGGGACGGTGGATCCCCGGCACCCTTACCGGCCTCGGCGGTGTCGCGATGATCGTGCTGGCCTCCGTGAACGAACTCGAGGCCGCGACTCCGCTGACGATCTTCGGCGCCATTGCCCTGGCCATCGGCGCCGCCGCCTGGGCGCCCGTGTTCCTTCCGCTACTGGCCCGCCTCGTCCTCGCCCCGCTGCAGGCCGCACCGAGCGTCGGGCCCCGCATCGCGGCCGCATCCGTCATCACCGGCCGTCGGCGCACCGCCGCCCTCGCGGCCCCGGTCCTGGCCGCGATCACGATCATCGGCACCCTCAGCGCGGTCCTGCACCAAGCGAACGCCGCCACTGGCGCGAGCGCGCAGCAGGTCACCCTGAACAACACCGTTCTCCTCGTACTCACCGGCCCCGCCCTGCTCTACGTCCTCATCGCCTCCGCCAGCGCACAGCTCATGACCTACACCAGCCGACGCACCGAACTGCGCTCCATGCGGCTCCTCGGCATCCGCCGCACAACCATCACCCTTGGGTCTGTCATCGAGTCCATCACCGCCGCCCTCCTCGGCGTGATCGCCGGCCTCGCCATCACCCTCGTCTCACTCCTGGCCTACCGGACAGCCCTGGCAAGAACACTCGGTCATGCCACTCTCACCCTGCCGTGGGGTGCCCTCGGAGCCATCTGCGCCAGCTGTCTCACCGTCCTGGTCGTGGCTGGGGCTGCCGCCGCCCGCCGGCAAGCACGCGTGTGAGCGGCCGCAGTCGGGTCACCCACACAGCGAAGCAGGCTCGCGCAAACTCATGTGTTGAAGTACTTGGCTTCCGGATGGTGAACCACGATCGCGTCGGTCGACTGTTCGGGGTGCAGCTGGGATTCCTCGGAGAGTTTCACACCGATCCGCTCGGGCTCCAACATGTCCACGATCTTCGTGCGGTCGTCCAGGTTCGGACAGGCACCGTAGCCGAGCGAGAAACGCGCGCCCCGGTAACCCAGCGAGAAGAACTCCTGCACGGTCGCCGGATCCTCGGCGGAAACCGGGCTTCCGTTGGCGAAACGCAGTTCCTCCCGGACCCGGCGGTGCCAGTACTCGGCCAGCGCCTCGGTGAGCTGCACGCCCAGCCCGTGCACCTCCAGGTAGTCGCGGTAGGCGTTGGTCTCGAACAGGGTCCGCGCGTAGTCGGCGATCGGCTGGCCCATCGTGACCAGCTGGAACGCCACCACGTCCACCTCGCCCGCGGCCAGCGCGGGCTCCCTCGGCCGGAAGAAGTCGGCCAGGCACAGGTGCTTGTCGCGGCGCTGCCGGGGGAAGGTGAACCGGGCCCGCTCGGGCGCGTCGGGCCGGGGTTCGGTCAGCACCACCAGGTCGTCACCCTCGGCCACGCACGGGAAGTAGCCATGCACGGTGGCGGCATGCTCCAGCACCCGGTCGGTGGCCAGCCGGTCCAGCCAGTACCGCAGCCGCGGCCGGCCCTCGGTCTCGACCAGTTCGTCATACGACGGTCCCGCGCCGCCGCGCGCGCCGCGCAGCCCCCACTGGCCCAGGAAGGTGGCGCGTTCGTCGAGCATCGACGCGTAGTCGGCGACCGGGATGCCCTTGTGGATACGTGATCCCCAGAACGGCGGGGTCGGGATCGGCACGTCGGTGGCCACTTCCGAGCGCGCCGGCGGCTCCGGCTCGCCGACCACCTCGGCGCGCGCCCTGCGGGCGGCGGCGATCCGCAGCGAGCGTTCCCGGCGGGCCTGGCGTTCGAGTGCCTTGGCCTCCTCCTCCGGGTCGGTTTCCGGTGTCTCGCCCCGGCGGGCCGCCATCAGCGCGTCCATCAGCCGCAGGCCCTCGAACGCGTCACGGGCGTAGCGGACGTCGCCCTCGTACATCTCGGCGAGGTCGTTCTCCACGTAGGCGCGGGTCAGCGCGGCGCCGCCGAGCAGCACCGGCCAGCGCGCGGCCACACCCCGCGAGTTCATCTCGGCGAGGTTCTCCTTCATCACCACGGTCGACTTGACCAGCAGCCCGGACATGCCGATCACGTCGGCTCGATGTTCCTCGGCGGCGTCGAGGATCGCGCTGATCGGCCGCTTGATGCCGAGGTTGACCACCTCGTAGCCGTTGTTGGACAGGATGATGTCGACGAGGTTCTTGCCGATGTCGTGCACGTCGCCCTTGACGGTGGCGAGCACGATGCGGCCCTTGCCGCCGGACTCGCTCTTCTCGATATACGGTTCGAGCTGGGCCACGGCGGCCTTCATCACCTCGGCGGAGCGCAGCACGAACGGCAGCTGCATCTGGCCGGACCCGAACAGCTCACCGACGGTCCTCATGCCGGACAGCAGCGTGTCGTTGATGATCTCCATCGCCGGCCGTTCCTCCAGCGCGGTGACCAGGTCATCGGCCAGGCCGGCCGGCTCGCCGTCCACGATCCGCCGTTCCAGCCGGTCGAACAGCGGCAGCGCGGCGAGTTCGGCGGCCCGCGACTCGCGTGAGGATCGCACCGTCTTGCCCTCGAACAGCGCCATGAACCTCTGCAGCGGGTCGTAGTCGTCGCGGCGCCGGTCATAGATGAGGTCCAGCGCGGTCATCCGCTGTTCCTCGGGGATGCGGGCGATCGGCAGGATCTTGGCCGCGTGCACGATGGCGGTGGTCAGCCCAGCCTGCACGCATTCGTTCAGGAAAACGCTGTTGAGCACCTGGCGAGCGGCCGGGTTGAGGCCGAAGGACACGTTCGACACGCCGAGGGTGGTCTGCACGGCCGGGTGCCGGTGGGTCAGTTCGCGGATCGCCTCGATGGTCTCCAGCGCGTCCTGCCGCGACTCCTCCTGGCCGGTGGCGATGGTGAACGTCAGGCAGTCGACGATGATGTCCGACTCGGCCAGGCCGTAACGGCCGGTGATGTCGTGGATCAGCCGCTCGGCCACCGCGACCTTGTGCCCGGCGGTGCGCGCCTGGCCCTGTTCGTCGATGGTCAGTGCCACGACCGCGGCGCCGTGCTCGGCGACCATCTCCATCACCTGCGAGAACCGGGACTCCGGGCCATCGCCGTCCTCGTAGTTGACCGAGTTGACCGCGCACCGGCCGCCCAGGTGTTCCAGCCCGGTGCGGATGACGTTGATGTCGGTGGAGTCGAGCATGATCGGCAGCGTCGAGGCGGTGGCCAGCCGGCCGGCGACCTCGGCCATGTCGGCGACGCCATCCCGGCCGACGTAGTCGACACAGACGTCCAGCAGGTGCGCGCCGTCGCGGATCTGTTCGCGGGCGATCTCCACGCAGTCGCCGAACCTGCCGGCGAGCATCGCCTCGCGAAAAGCCTTGGAGCCATTGGCGTTGGTGCGTTCGCCGACCATCAGCACGCTGGCGTCCTGGGCGAACGGCACCGCCTGGTACAGCGACGACACGCCCGGCTCGGCATGCGGCCGGCGTGACCGGGGTGCGAGGCCACGGACGGCCTCCGCGGTCTGCCGGATGTGTTCGGCGGTGGTGCCGCAACAGCCGCCGACAAGGCCGACGCCGAACTCGTCGACGAAATCGGACAGTGCCTCCGCCAACTGGTCCGGAGTCAGCGGGTACTCCGCGCCGTCCGGGCCCAGGATCGGCAGGCCGGCGTTGGGCATCACCGACAGCGTCACGTTGGCATGCTTGGCCAGGGTGCGCAGATGCTCGCTCATCTCGGCCGGGCCGGTGGCGCAGTTCAGCCCGATGACGTCGACGCCCAGCGGCTGTAGCGCGGTCAGCGCGGCGGCGGTCTCGGTGCCCAGCAGCATCGTGCCGGTCGTCTCCACGGTGATCGACGCGATCACCGGCACCTGGCGGCCCTCCGCGACCATCGCCCGCTTCGCGGCGACCACGGCCGCCTTGGTCTGCAGCACGTCCTGGCAGGTCTCCACGATCACCGCGTCCACCCCGCCGGCCAGCAGCCCGCGCACCTCCTGCTGGTAGGCGTCGCGCAGCGCGTCGAACGGAGCGTGCCCGAGACTGGGCAGCTTGGTGCCCGGGCCGACCGAACCGAGCACGAACCGGGGACGGCCGGGCTCGGCGAACTCGTCGGCGCTCTCCCGGGCCAGTCGCGCGCCCGCCTCGGACAGCTCGAAGATTCGGTCCGCTATGCCGTATTCACCCAGATTCGGCAGGTTCGCCCCGAACGTGTTGGTCTCGACCGCGTCACTACCGACTTCCAGATAACCGCGGTGAATCGCCCGAACCACATCGGGACGGGTCACGTTGAGGATCTCGTTGCAGCCCTCCAAACCGCCGAAATCGTCGACAGTCAAAGGAAAAGACTGCAGCATCGTGCCCATCGCCCCGTCCGCCACGAGAACGCGTGACTTGAGGGCTTCGAGGAACGGGAACGGTGCACTGTCCGACATGAGACCAGCCTAAGGCGTACGCCCACCACCCTTCGGTCGTACGCTGACCGCGTGACACAGTCCGACCGGAATCCGAAACTCACCAGCCCCATCCTGGTGGCGGCGTTCGAGGGGTGGAACGATGCTGGTGACGCGGCTACCACCGCGATCGAGCATCTCCAACTCGCCTGGGACGCCCAACCGCTGGCGGAGATCGATCCGGACGAGTACTACGACTTCCAGGTGACACGACCGACCGTCCACCTGGTGGACGGCGTCACTCGCCGTGTGGAATGGCCCACAACGCGCCTCACTGTCTGCCGTCCGCCGGGGTCGACCTCCGACATCATCCTCGTGCACGGCATCGAGCCGAACATGCGCTGGCACCGCTTCTGTCAGGAACTGCTCGACCATGTCGAGCGCTACAAGGTGACCACCGTGATCACCCTGGGCGCACTGCTCGCCGACACCCCGCACACCCGGCCCGTGCCGGTCACCGGCACCGCCTACGACGCCGACTCGGCCGCCCGTTTCGGCCTGGAACGCTCCCGCTACGAGGGCCCGACCGGCATCGTCGGCGCCTTCCAGGACTTCTGTGTGAAGGCCGGCGTGCCGGCCATCTCGATCTGGGCCGCCGTGCCGCACTACGTGGCGCAGCCGCCGTCCCCGAAGGCCACCCTGGCGCTGCTGCACCGGGTCGAGGAGGTTCTCGACGTCGAGGTGCCGCTCGCGGCACTGCCCGGCCAGGCCGAGGAGTGGGAGCGCACCGTCAGCGAGATGGCCGACGAGGACGAGGACATCCGCAACTACGTCCGCGCCCTGGAAGAGCGCGGCGACGACGCGCTCACCGAGACCAGCGGTGAGGCGATCGCCGCCGAGTTCGAGCGCTACCTACGCCGCCGCGGCCGGGGTCCATCGGTCTGACCGGCTGACCGACCGGCCGCGACGGCTGGTTCTCAGAGCAGCACGCCGAGCAGAGCGTCCACGGCCACCCGGATCAGCGCGGGGGCGAGTTCATCCCGTCCCCGGCGGGTCAGGGCCTCGTCGGCCCAGGCGTCCACGGCGGCCAGCGCGGCCGGCGTGTCCAGGTCGTTGGAGAGGTGGTCGCGCAGCCGCCGCACGGTGTTCTCACCGGACGGTGCCGCGGCCAGCGCCACCGCCTCCCGCCACCGGGCCAGCCGGCGTTCGCCCACCGCGAGCAGCTCGGACGTCCAGTAGCGGTCCTCGCGGTAGTGGTCGGCCAGCAGCGCCAGCCGCACCGCCATCGGGTCCACATGGTCGGCGCGCAGCCGCGACACGAACACCAGATTGCCGCGCGACTTGGACATCTTTTCGCCGTCCAGGCCGATCATGCCGGAGTGACAGTAGTGCCGGGCGAACGGATAGTCGCCGGTCAGCGCCTCGGCATGGGCGGCGCTGAACTCGTGGTGCGGGAAGATCAGGTCGGAACCACCGCCCTGCACGTCGAACCCGCTGCCCAGCAGGCTCAGCGCGATCGCGCTGCACTCGACATGCCAGCCGGGCCGGCCCGCGCCCATCTCGGAGTCCCAGGACGGCTCGCCCTCCCGGGCGGTGCGCCACAGCAGCGCGTCCAGCGGGTGGCGCTTGCCGGGCCGGTCCGGGTCGCCGCCGCGCTCGGCGAACAGCGACATCATGGTCGGCTCGTCCAGATGCGACTCGTAGCCGAACCGGCCGGTGGCGGTGTGGTCGAAGTAGATGTCCGGGTACGTGGCGTCATCGACGCGGTAGGCGGCGCCGAGCGCGAGTAGCTTGCCAACCATCTCGGAGATCAACGGAATGGACTCGACGGCGCCCACATAGTCGCGCGGCGGCAGCACCCGCAGCGACTCCATGTCCTCCCGGAACAGCGCCGTCTCCCGCATGCCCAGCACGACCCAGTCGTCCTGATCCCGCTCCGCGCGCTCCAACAGCGGCTCGTCGACGTCCGTGACGTTCTGTACGTAGTGCACGTCATGCCCGTTGTCCAGCCACTGCCGGTGCACCAGGTCGAACGCCAGGTAGGTGGCGGCGTGACCGAGGTGCGTGGCGTCGTAGGGGGTGATGCCGCACACGTACATCCGGGCGGTACTGCCGGGTGCGGTGGGTCGCACCTCACGAGCCGCCGTGTCATACAACCGCAGCGGCCGGGGGTGGCCCGGCACCGGCGGAACCGGCGCTGACAACCAGGTCTCCATGTTCACGACAGTAACCGCACCCTGAGTACTTCAGCGGGTGATCCCGCTGACCGGACCACACTCCTTCGGCGTCTTGACTGACAGCGGCCGGACTGGGCGGCCCCAGGCCATCCTCCCTCCTCCGCCACGGTTCGCGTCGGCCGGGAACGCGAAGCCGGTTTCGTCCGTTCCTGGGTGGAGGATCTTGAACAGGCGTCGACCAGGCGGAGGACAACGCGATGGACATCAACACCATCGACCAGAACTACAACCAGCTGCAGCAGCAGAGCCAGCAGACGGTGCAGCTCATCACGGCCCTCGCGCAGAAGATGCAGACCGCCGCCGCGGAAGGTGACGAGAAGGCCCGCGAGTGGCTGCTGGACCTCAAGGAGATCACCCTGGGCTTCCGTGCCGAGCAGAACCAGGTCAGTCTGCTGCTGCAGGCCATGCACACGTTCGTCGCCAACCAGCCGCAGCAGTCCGCGCAGCCGCAGTACCAGCAACCCCAGTACCAGCAGCCCGTCTATCAGCAGCCGGTGTACCGGGAGCCGTACCAGCAGCAGAGTGGGTTCGGCCGGTTCATGGGCAGCTCGTTCGGCCAGGCCATGGCCGCCGGTGCCGGTTTCGCCATCGGCGAGGAGATCATTGACGACATCTTCTGATCGCGTCGATCAGTCAACGACCGTCACCTGGTAGAAGACCCCGTAACGGTTGGGGAACACCAGGGTTCCCCGGTCGTCGACCATTTTCCACATGACGTGGCAGACGCCGGTGGCCCGGGGCGTCACCGACACATGCACCTCGGCCAGTTGGCCGGGGTCGGTGTCAGGCACCGGCACACGGGTGAGTGACTGGCACTGCGCGGTGGTGCCGCCGGCGATCTGGAGCTGACGGCCCCGCCAGGGCACCGTTCCGGTGTTCTTCAGGCGCCAGACCTTGTCGAATGTGACGCCGACATGGACGGCCGTGCCATCCGGATAGGTCACGTCGCCGGGAAAGCCGCCGCCGCCGAAACCGGAGTCGTCGCCCGGAATCGGATAGCTCGGCGCCGCACCCGTTTCGCCCTGGGCGGAGCCGCGCAGCAGGTCGGGCAGCACCACGACCGCCAGCGTCCCGACCAGGGCGAGTGCTCCGCCGACGGCGAGCAGTCGCGAGCGAGACAGTGGACCGCGACCGTGTTCCGGTGTTCTGGCATTGCCGGTGACGGGCACGGTCTCGGTGACGGATTGGTTGTCAGTGACCGGCGATTCCGGGGGGTTCGCGAGTTCGGCGTTCGCCGCTTCCCATAGGTCGCGCCATTCTCGGCGAACCGCGTTCTCGTCGCCGCCGAGTTTCTTCACGGCGAGGCAGCGCACGAATTCCCAGGTGATCACCCAGGACGGCAGGGCACGACCGCGTGTCGCGCCCGAGAGGGCGGACTTCGACGCGGCCGCGCCCAGTTCCGCGCGCATCGCGTCATAGGAAGGATCGCCAGCCGACCGCTTGAGGTCCAGCAACGCGCGGGCGAACCGAGCGGCCGGCCCGTCGGCCGGATCGGGCACGATGGCCCTGCGCCCCCGCCGAGTTCCCTGCTCGGCCGCCGGCCCGTCACCGTCCACTGTGCCCCCACCTCCAGTGATCACGATGATACTGGAGGTGATCCACGCATGCCCGGGAGTCCGGACAGGACGGTTCGGTGAGGACGGCCGCGCCTGGGCCGTCCGCACCGACCTACCGCATGTCGCTCAGCAACCCTTGTTGATCTTGTTCAGAACCCAGTTGCTGTCCGTGTCGTACCTGGTGTGGCCCTTGACGCCGGCGCCGACGTGCAGGCACTTGAACGTGGCGAAGCCGTCACCACTGATGAAGGCGAGCTGCGCGTCCACCCTGTGCGAGCAATGGTTGTTGTAGTAGACGGTCACGGTGTCGATGCCGTCCTCCCAGGAGAAGTTCGCCTTGGCGCCCTTCGGGCTATCGCATTTGATGCTGGCCGTGTGTTGCGGGCTGACCGTCGTCGCGGAGGCTGTTGAAGCGACGGCAGTGGGCGCCGCGACCCCCACCAAACCGATGGCCAGTGCGGACGCGGTCACGAGAGCCTTGTAGCGAATCACGCTGATGTCCCCTTCGAATGAGTTGATTGATGCCGATCGAGCGGCTCTGACGGTTTCTGACCCGGCCGACTCCCGACACGCACAGCAAACACCGCTATTCCAGAGACTCTCAAGCGATCAATGTGCGCGAACAATCCGGTGATTTGTTCGCGCTGGTCAGGGCATTGTTCACGAAACATCAGTGATCTTCAGTCAGGAGTCTGACCTACCGTGAAGCGATCGTCGTCGGCCAACTACAGGGGCTCAGTGAGCTGCTCCACTGTCCAGCCTTGGGCACTCAGTTTGCTCTTCCCGGCGCTCGTCGGCGACCGCCGGGGCGCGGGTATCCATGGTCAGGTGCTGCTGGCCCGCGTTCGTCATCGCTGTCGCGCCGTGCGCTTCCTGACCCGCTACTTCCGCACCCGCACACCGACCCCGTTCGCGATCTACTGCGCGCACATCGGCGCCGGCAGCCTGACCTCGCTCATCACAGCCCGAGCACTTGCTCGTGCGGCCCCGGATGTGCAACCCTGATCGTTGTCTCGGTTACCGTGCGTGTTCTGGGGTCTGATGTGAGCGAGTTACGGGTCGATTTTGGCGTTTTGAGTGATCTGGCGTCGTCGGTGTTGCGCCGGATTGATGACGTGGAGGAATTGCTGTCCGAGGTGGATGGGCAGGTCAACACGTTGGCCGAATTGTGGCAGGGTGCGGCCGGTGAAGGGTTTCAGCGCACGATCGCCCGGTGGCGTGCGACGGTGGAGGATCTACGGGATCGATTGGCGTTCGCGCACGAGTGTGTGACCACCGCGCATACCAATCACGCCGGTGCGGTCATCGCCAACACCGCGATGTGGCGGGTGTGAGTGATGGGTCGCGGTCCCGATGGTGGCCGCCTGACACCGGTGCGGGTGACACCGGAGGATTTCCACTACGCGGCGCGGAACGTGCTGCGGGACTCGCACACCATCGGCCAGGTCGGTCAGGATCTGGCCAGGCAGCTGGCCGACGCGGCTGGTATCGCCGGTGTGGACGACGACGCCAAGCAGTTCGACGCGCGGTATCGGCCGGCCGCCGACGAGGTTCTCACCGCCTTCGACCGCGCGGTCAACCTGCTCGGCGATGTGGCGTTGGGTCTGGACTGGTCCGGCATCAATCACTGGCGGGCCGATCACGCCTGTGTGCCGGGTAGCAACCCGGACGAGATGCCGTGGAGTCTGGTGGCATCCGGTATCTACCTGCCGATGAACCTCACGGCGTCATCACTGGTGGGGCGGCCGAAGTTCGCCACCGGCATCGCCTCGTTGGACGCCACGATCCCGTTCGGGTCACCCAGCGGCCTGCACGCGCTGGCCGGTGACTACGCGACCGCCCGGGATCAGGTGCAGGACCTGGTCGACAACTGTCGGCAACAGGTCGAGTCCCTGTTCGCCAGCAACAGCTCGCAGGACCTGGACGCCTTCTACGAGTACTGGGACCGCATCGCCGGCAACGGCAGCGGTGCGATCCTCACCGCGCTCATCCACGGTCTGGACGGGCTGTCGCAAAGCCTGCACGAGTACGCGCGGTGGATGACCGACGCGATGGACGAGATCCTCCGTCAGGTTGGCGAACTCGCCGTCCAGGCGGGCTTCGCCGTGCTGTTCGCCACCGCCAGCCTGTTCACCGGGCAGGAAGAAGGCCTGCCGGTCGCCATCGGGAAGATCATCGACGCGGTGGGCGTGGCCCGGGCCGCCTCCGCCATCGACATCGCGATCACCACGGCGGGCATCGCCCAACTCGCCGCGGTCGCCACCGGGATGCAGGCCATCAACACCGCCCTGAGCATGGCCATCAGCGCCACCCCCAACCCGAACCTCGATCCCACCACCCCCACCAGCATCACCGACACCAACATCGAACAAGCCACCGAAAACCTCGGCGACCAGGCGGCGCCGAGAGAGATTCCGGATCTGAATTATCCACCGAAACAACTTCAGAAGAAGTTCAAGCACGCGGCAGATTTTGGGATTTCAGGGAACTGGAACTCGCAGGCCGCTGGAACATTTCAAGATGTACTTCAGAGGTTCGCACACGACCCAACCAATGTCATGAAGTCCGGCACCTACCATGGCGAACCCGCAACACTCATCTACAATACAGGCAGCAACTTATGCGAGGTGCTACGTCCTGATGGAACATTCTGGACCGCGTTCAGGCTCGGCGACGAGCAACTGAAGAATGTGATAGAGGGAGGATCGCTCGGCGGTGGATGACATGAGCAAAGAGAAGGTGCGGCCAGATCTGGCCGAACACGCGAACTTGATTCGGCAGTTCGTCGATCACGAAATCACTGCGGCTGAATTCGAGTCGCGGTATCTCCAGCTAGTCAAGAACGACAAAGTCATCCACGGTAAGCCAGCGTTCGGCATCATCGACGAGCTCTTCTACTACGTCGACGAATACTTCGATGATCCGGACGCTTCGGACGCGGAACGAGATTTGGAGGTGACCAACCTGCGCGGTCACGCACGGGAGGCGCTGGAGAGAATACGACAGGTCTCGGGAGCAGGTTGGTGAACACGCGAGAGTTCGTCAGTGGAACGCTGGATGACGTGGCACCGCACATCCATCTCATTCGTTTATGCTCCGCCCCGAGCGGGGCGGCGGAAATCAACGGCCCGGACGACTAGCAGCTTCGGAAACGCGCCCAAGTGTCAACTTGGTTGCTCGTGGATGACGTCGAACAACGGTCCGGCCGCCTAACGCATAAGCTACGCTTCGTCGATCCTGTCCAGGGTGGACATGTCGAAATGGGTGGCTCCGGCCGTGATGAATTCCGCGACGAGCTCGCCGGCGGCACCGAGGTCGATATCACCGGCCAGGGCCGCGTAGCGGGCGACGCCGTTGGTGAGGCCGACCAGCATCGAGGCCACCACCTCCGCACTGCGGCCGGGGGTTCGGCCCATCTCCACCAGGCCGCGCCGGACCTCCACGGCCACCTGCGCGAACACGGCCTGCAGCACTCGTTGCCGGACGGCGATACCGCTGGGTCCCTCGACCAGGTTCCAGTCGAACACCAGCCGGAAGCCCTCCGGATTCGTGGCGGCGAAATCGAACAATGCCATCACATGGGCGCGCAGCCGGTCCGGGACCGGAAGGTCGGAGGCGGCTCGATAGGCGCCCAGCATCCAGTTGCTGAGCGCCTCCGACTCGCGCGCGATCAGTGCCTTGTACATCGCGAGTTTGTCGCCGAAATGCGCGTACAGCGTCGGTTTCGTCGAGTCCGCCCGCTCGGCGACGAGTCCCATGGTCGCGCCCTCGAACCCCCGCTCGACGAACACGGACCGGGCCGCGTCCAACAGTTCGTCGTCGGTGGGCCGGGCGGCCGTGCTGCGCCGCCGGGCTCGCGGCCGCTCCGAACCACCCTCCGGGATCATGGTCGACACCTTACGAAACTTTACGCAGTGGTCCGGCCACGCCCAGCGGTCGGCAGCCTGTCGGCGGCCCCGGGGGCAGCCCGGCTCAGCGCCGCCGGCGCCGGCCGCGCAGGTAGTCGCTGACCACGGCGGCACCGAGCCCGTCAAGGTCGGGGGCCACCACCCGGCCTCCGCCGCGCCGGGCCACCAGGTCCACGAAGGCGGCCAGCCGTGGGTCCTCGCCGAGCATGAACACGCTGATCGACGCGCCGAGTTTCGCCAGGCCGTCCACCTCGGCCATGGTCACCGCGAGGGTGCGGGGGTCGGGTGGGTACTGGAACACGGCCTCGCCGTCGGGCTCCAGATGAGCGGTCGGCTCACCGTCGGTCACCACCAGCACCACCGGCACGGCGTCCGGGTTGCGGCGCAGGTGCTGGCTGGCCAGCAGCAGCGCGTGGTGCAGGTTCGTGCCCTGCTCCCAGGCGCCCTCCAACGCGGTCAGCTCACCGATGTCGGTGGTCTTGGCCAGCCGCCCGAACGTGATCAGTTGCAGCGCGTCGGTGCGGAACCGGGTACGGATCAGCTGGTGCAGGGCCAGCGCGGTGCGCTTCATCGGCACCCAGCGGCCGTCCTGCACCATCGACCACGAGGTGTCCACGCACAGCGCGACGGCGGCCCGGGACCGCTGTTCGGTCTCCACCACCTCGACATCGCTGACGTCCAGGGTCACGGTCCCGGACGGCGACGCGCCGCTGCCCGCCGTGCGCAGCACGGCGTTGCGGACCGTGCGGGACACGTCCCATGGCTCGCTGTCGCCGAACCGCCAGGGCCGGGACGAGCCGGTCGGCTCGCCGGCCGCGCCGGCCAGCGCGGTGTCCCGCTCCCCACGCCGGGACCGCAGCTGTCCGACGACATCGCGCAGCGCGGTCTCACCGAGCCGGCGCAACGCCTTCGGGGTCAGTCGCAGTGATCCGTCCTCGGCCCGCTCGAACAGTCCCTGCCGGCGCAGCTCCCGCTCCAGCTCGGCCAGCCGGGCGGCATCCACCCGGGCGTCCTCGCCGACCTGCTCGGCCAACGAATCCAGGTCGATGTCCTCCAGCCGGGCTCCCGGATAGGACTGGCTCAGCTGCTCGGCCAGCGCGTCGAGATCGGCCAGGTCCTGCATGGCCTGGGCGCCCTCGCCGAGGCCGAGCGGATTGTCACCACGGAACCGGGCCGACGACGTCCAGTCCTCTCCCGGCCGCAACGCGCGCAGGTTCGCGTCCAGCGCGGCGATCTCCGCCGCCATGCTCGGATCACCGAACGCCTGGCTGATCAGGTCCGCGAGCTCGGCCTGCTGCTCGGCGGACATCGAGTTCATCATGCGTTGCGCGGCGGCCGCGCGGGAGGCGAGCGCGTCGATCAGTTCGTCGGTGTTCCGCGGGTTCTCCGGGAAGAACTCTCCGTGCTGGCGCATGAACTCGTCGAACTGCTCGGTGGTGTCCTCGCCCTCGGCGTGCGCGTCGATCAGTTCGTTGAGGTCGGCCAGCATCTGCCTGACCCGCTCGACGTCCTGGGGCGTGGTGTCCCGCAGCGCCTGTTTCATGCCCTGGAACCGGGATTCCAGCAGTTCCTGGCCGAGCAGATCGCGGATCTGTTGGTAGGACTCGCGGGCCTCGGACGAGCGCCAGTCGTAGTCGGCGAGTTCCCGCACGGCCGCGGCGGTGCCCGGCGGCAGGGCGTCGAGCTGTGCCTCGGCGAACCGGGCGTCGTCGGACGGGTCCGGGAACAGCGTCCGGCGCTCCGCCTCCAGCGCCCGGTCCAGCAGTTCACGCACCTGCTGGAGGGTGCCGTCCAGGTTGTTGCGGCGCTGGATCTCGGACCGCCGCTGCCACACCCGGCGGGTCAGCTCGTCCAGGCCGGCGGTGTTCCGCATGCCGCGCCGCAGCAGTTCCTCCAGCGCGGACCGCGGCGAGCGGCCCTCCATGATGTCCTCGCCGAGCGAGTCCAGGGCCTCCCGGAGGTCCAGGGGCGGTGCGAGCGGGTCCGGACCGTCATGCCAGGGGCCGTACCGGTAGTGATCGAACTCGGCGGGCATCTCGCTATCCCCCGTAGACGGTGGTGTCGTCGTCGGTGTCCTTGGCGAGCTGCCGCGCCAGGTACAGGGACTCGAGGGCGAACTCGACGGCGGCCGCGATGTGGCTCGGCGAGTCGGTGGGCGCGGTGCCCAGCCGGCCGGCGACGTCGTGCAGCACCGGCAGTTCGGGCAGTGCCGCCAGCACGTCCCGGCCGGGCACCCGCTCGCCGGTGGTGACCAGGTGGCCTTCGGCGACGGCGCTGGCCAGCGGGCGCAGGTTCAGTCCGGCGAGCAGGCCACGCGCGGTGTCCGCGAAGGACCGTCGCAACAGGTGGGTCAGGTGCTCGTCCTCGCGACCCTCCTCACCGGACTCGAACTCCAGCTTGCCGCGTAGCACGGCGGGCACCGCCTGAAGATCGACCGGGCGGGCCACCGCCGGCTGCTCACCGGTGATCGCCGAGCGGCGCAGCGCGGCGGCGGCGACCGTCTCGGCCGCGGCGATGGCGAATCGCGCCGACACGCCGGAGCGCTGGTCGATGGCGGGCGACTCGCGCAGGTAGCGGACGAACCGGGCCAGCACCTCGATCAGTGGGTCGCCGACCTCGGCCACCAGCTGGGCCTCCTGGCGGACCAGGTCCATCTCGGCCTCGACGGTCAGCGGGTAATGGGTGCGGATCTCCGCGCCGAACCGGTCCTTGAGCGGGGTGATGATCCGGCCGCGGTTGGTGTAGTCCTCGGGGTTGGCGGTGGCGACCAGCAGCACGTCCAGTGGCAGCCGGAGGGTGTAGCCGCGGACCTGGATGTCCCGTTCCTCCATGACGTTCAGCAGCGACACCTGGATGCGCTCGGCGAGATCGGGAAGCTCGTTGATGGCCACGATGCCGCGGTGCGCGCGCGGCACGAGTCCGAAGTGGATGGTCTCGGGATCACCGAGGCTACGGCCCTGTGCCACCTTGACCGGGTCCACGTCGCCGATCAGGTCGCTGACCGAGGTGTCCGGAGTGGCCAGTTTCTCCGCGTAGCGCAGGGACCGGTGCAGCCAGCCGACCGGCAGGTCGTCACCCAGTTCGGCGGCCAGCCGGATGCCGGCCGGGCTGATCGGGGCCAGCGGGTGTTCGGCCAGCTCGGTGCCCTCGATCACCGGGGTCCACTCGTCGAGCAGGCCGACCAGGGTGCGCAGCAGCCGGGTCTTGCCCTGGCCGCGCTCGCCGAGCAGCACGATGTCGTGGCCGGCCAGCAGGGCGCGTTCGAGTTGGGGCAGCACGGTCCGGTCGTAGCCGACGATCCCGTGCCACGGGTTGCCGTTCGCGCGCAGCGCGGCGAGCAGGTTGTCGCGGATCTCCTGCTTGATCGGTCGCGGCAGGTAGCGGCCGGTCGCGCGGAGTTCGCCGAGGGTGCGCGGCAACTGACTGGGCACTGGCGGAGTGACACCGCCAGCCGATATGGTCACGCCTGTCCGCGCGGCGCCGGGTGCGCCGCTGGATGCGCTGGTGGGAGTGTCCTCGCGTTCGCTCACCTCATCGACGCTACGTCGAGATTCTGGATCGGTCGACTTCCGGCGCGCTCCAAGAGCGGTCCGTATGCGTCCGCTGAGCGCGAACAGAACTTGTTTCCGCTGATCACGCCCTCAACCACCACATCTGTGGTAGTGGAAGTACCACAGATGTGGTGATCGTCGGGGCGGGGGTCGTTGACAAACCCGGAAACAAGGCTCGTATCCTCACGAAACGTGTCCTGCCCGAGCGCCACACTGGTGGTTTGGACGTCGGCATGGTTGCCGGGAGCGGCCGCCGCCGATGACGTCCTCGACGCACTGCAGTCCTGGGCGGAACTGCACGAGGTCGTCCGGTACGACGGCGGTGACGACGCCGCCGCTACCGATGTAGCCGAACTGTTGCAGCTCCCCACCATCGGCGAGAAACCAGCTTCCCCCGCCCTTCTCCTGGCCGCCCTGCGCCGCATCGGCGTGATCGGCGGTGAACTCGTTCTCCCTGCCGCCGGAGACCTCCGCGGCCTGCACGGCAACGCCTCGTTCGCGGCCGCCGCGCTGCCCGCCGGTGAGGCGGCGGTGCTGCGCACCGAACGTCATGGCGACATCGGGCTGGTGCCCGAAAAGGTCGCCGACGGCGTGCTGGGCTGGACCGTGTTCGGCCTGCCTGACGCCCCACCCGCCGATCCGATGCCCATTGGTGAGGCCGAGTTCGAGTTGTCCGGCGCGATGCGCGCGGCCGCGACCGCACTGGTCGAATTGGACGTTGCGCGGCACCGCCCGGGGGTTCGCGCGGAAATCGCCGGCCTGGTCGACAAGCAGCCGAGCATTCCATGGCCACCCGGCACCCCCAGCCGTGCGCTGCGAGTATTGCAGCGGGCCAACGAGGTCGACGCGATCCTGAGGGTGGCCCGGGCCGACATGCCCGGTGGCGCCCGGTCCGCCGCCGCGATGCGCCGCCGCGCCGAGGCACTGCGCCCGTTGGACGCCGCCGTGC
>DASVLX010000290.1:0-8629 GCA_036384655.1 Pseudonocardiaceae bacterium | reverse complement strand
CACTGCACGCTGGCGCGGTCCATCACCGCGGCGCAGCTCGCTACCGGGTTCGTCGCCGTGCACCCCGTCCAGCCAATTCGCGCGAAAATCGCCGAGGTCGGCATTACCAACACCAGGACTGGTGACGTCGACACGCTCTGGCTTCGCTGACCGGCGTGCTGCGAACGGATGTTGGCCCCGGACGGGGATTTTTCCTTGTCCGGGGCCAACATCAGGTTGGATCAGATCACTCCGAGTCGGTCGACTCCTTGTCGCCCTTGCCGGCGGTCGCGCTGGCCAGCGCGGCGTCCATCTCCGGGCGCGACTTGTCCTCGCCGACGAAGGTGAAGTGCGCCTTGTCGTCGGAATCCTCGCCGTCCCAGCCCTCCACGTCGACCGTGATGGTCTGGCCCGGATGCACATCGCCGAACAGGATCTTCTCGGACAGCTGGTCCTCGATCTCCCGCTGGATCGTGCGCCGCAGCGGCCGGGCACCGAGCACCGGGTCGAAGCCGCGCTTGGCGAGCAGCTTCTTGCCCAGCGCGGTCAGCTCCAGGTGCATGTCCTTGTTGCGGAGCTGGCCCTGCACCCTGGTGATCATCAGGTCGACCATCCGGATGATCTCTTCCTGGGTGAGCTGGTGGAAGACGATGATGTCGTCGATGCGGTTGAGGAACTCCGGGCGGAAGTGCTTCTTCAGCTCGTCGTTGACCTTCTGCTTCATCCGCTCGTAGTTCGACGCCTGATCGTCGGCACCGGCGAAGCCCAGACCCACGGCCTTCGAGATGTCGGACGTGCCCAGGTTGGAGGTGAAGATGATCACGGTGTTCTTGAAGTCCACCGTGCGTCCCTGGCCGTCGGTGAGCCGGCCATCCTCCAGGACCTGCAACAGCGTGTTGTAGACCTCCTGGTGCGCCTTCTCGATCTCGTCGAACAGCACGACCGAGAACGGCTTACGCCGCACCTTCTCGGTGAGCTGGCCGCCCTCCTCGTAGCCGACGTAACCGGGCGGAGCACCGAACAGCCGCGAGGCGGTGTACCGGTCGTGGAACTCGCCCATGTCGATCTGGATCAACGCGTCGTCGTCCCCGAACAGGAACTCGGCCAGCGCCTTGGACAGCTCGGTCTTACCGACACCAGACGGGCCGGCGAAGATGAACGAGCCGGACGGCCGCTTCGGGTCCTTCAACCCGGCGCGGGTACGGCGGATCGCCTGCGACACGGCCTTGACCGCCTGCTCCTGGCCGATGATCCGCTTGTGCAGCTCATCCTCCATGCGCAGCAGCCGAGTCGTCTCCTCCTCGGTGAGCTTGAAGACCGGAATGCCGGTCCAGTTCGCCAGCACCTCGGCGATCTGCTCGTCGTCGACCTCGGCGACGACGTCGAGGTCGCCGTCCTTCCACTGCTTCTCCCGCTCGGCCTTCTGCCCGAGCAGTTGCTTCTCGGCATCCCGCAGCTTGGCCGCGCGCTCGAAGTCCTGCGCGTCGATCGCGGACTCCTTGTCCCGGCGCACCTCGGCGATCTTCTCGTCGAACTCACGCAGGTCCGGCGGCGCGGTCATCCGGCGGATGCGCATCCGCGCACCGGCCTCGTCGATCAGGTCGATCGCCTTGTCCGGCAGGAACCGGTCGTTGATGTACCGGTCGGCCAGCGTCGCGGCGGCGACCAGCGCCGAGTCGGTGATCGAGACGCGGTGGTGTGCCTCGTACCGGTCACGCAGGCCCTTGAGGATCTCGATGGTCTGCTCCAGCGTGGGCTCGCCCACCTGGATCGGCTGGAACCGGCGTTCCAGGGCCGCGTCCTTCTCGACGTACTTGCGGTACTCGTCCAGCGTGGTGGCACCGATCGTCTGCAGCTCGCCACGGGCCAGCATCGGCTTCAGGATCGAGGCCGCGTCGATCGCGCCCTCGGCCGCGCCGGCACCGACCAGCGTGTGCAGCTCATCGATGAAAAGAATGATGTCGCCGCGGGTGCGGATCTCCTTGAGCACCTTCTTGAGGCGTTCCTCGAAGTCACCGCGATACCGCGAACCGGCCACCAACGAGCCCAGGTCCAGCGTGTAGAGATGCTTGTCCTTCAGCGTCTCCGGGACCTCGCCCTTGACGATCTTCTGGGCCAGGCCCTCGACGACGGCCGTCTTGCCCACGCCGGGCTCACCTATCAGCACCGGGTTGTTCTTGGTACGGCGGGACAGCACTTGCATGACCCGCTCGATCTCTTTCTCACGTCCGATGACCGGGTCGAGCTTGCCCTCCCGCGCACTGGTCGTGAGGTTACGGCCGAACTGGTCCAGCACCAGCGAGGACGACGGGGTGCCCTCACCGCGGCCACCGGTCTCGGCGGTCTCCTTGCCCTGGTAACCGGACAGCAGCTGCAGAACCTGCTGACGCACCCGGTTGAGGTCCGCGCCCAGCTTCACCAGCACCTGCGCCGCGACACCCTCACCCTCGCGGATCAGACCCAGCAGGATGTGCTCGGTGCCGATGTAGTTGTGGCCGAGTTGCAGAGCCTCCCGCAGGGACAGCTCCAGAACCTTCTTGGCCCGCGGCGTGAACGGAATGTGCCCGCTCGGCGCCTGCTGGCCCTGACCGATGATCTCCTCGACCTGCTGGCGCACGCCTTCCAGTGCGATGCCCAGCGACTCCAGGGCCTTGGCCGCGACACCCTCACCCTCGTGGATCAGACCCAGGAGGATGTGCTCGGTGCCGATGTAGTTGTGGTTGAGCATCCTGGCCTCTTCCTGGGCCAGGACGACCACCCGCCTCGCGCGGTCGGTGAACCTTTCGAACATTCGCACTCCCTGACTGCTGCGCCGGCGTCCTCGGCCCGCACTCGCGCGGGGTCAGCACCGTACAACCACTGTAGTCGCAGGCCATGCCGATCCCGGTCCGCTGTACGTAGCAAAACCTCTCAAAGCCTGGCCAGGCAACCCCCGACACAGACAACAACGGGCCGCTGACCGGCGAGATTCCGCCAGATGGACATAAGACGGCTGTGTCCGCTGAGCGCGAACAGCCGCGGCATCTGGCGTTAGGCACGCCTAAGTCTAGATGACGGGCGGTCACTCGCGGCTACGCCGTGATGACGGGATGGTGACGCGGCTCACTGAGCCCAGTGGTGATGTGAACGGCGGTGAACGGCGCCCGAGATGTACCGAGGATGGGCCTGCGGATGGACCGCGAGATGATCGCCAAAGCCGCCGGTGCGTGTCACTCCGGCCAACGCGCCGAGCACGCGATTCACCGAACATGCCGGCTCGTTTGTCGCCGCATTCCGCGAGATTGCTTGTTCTCGGCACGGCCAAGGCCATGCCGAGTGCGACCATGCACCGGGAAAGCCACTGCTTTCACTATGCGGTTCGAGTCGTACTTGTCACTCTGACACCTGTCCCCGGCTCGCGGGGAAGCCGGGGACGGGTGCGGTCCGCATGAGGAATGAGTGCGTCAGTTCTTCTGGTGGTAAGCCTCGAGAACCTCGGCCGGGATACGTCCACGGTCCGAGACCTGCATGCCCTGCTTACGCGCCCACTCGCGGATTGCCTGGTTCTGCTCACGGTCCGCGGAAGCCGCGCGAGGGGCCCGACCAACCGTCGGACGTCCGGCGGCGCGCTTACGACCGCCAGCCCGGCGAGCGTGCTCGACAAAGTCGCCAAGGGCGTCACGCAGACGCTCGGCGTTGTCTCCGGACAAGTCAATCTGGTAGGAGGCACCGTCCAGACCGAACTCAACGGTCTCCTCAGCCTGAGAACCGTCCAAGTCATCGACCAGGGTCACCGTGACCTTCTGCGCCATATGTCTTCCTCCTAGCGTCCAATGCACCAAAGCTGCTGATAAGTAGTCATACGGATGGCGAAGCGTGTGACCTGCGGCCAGGTTAGCGCACAAAACGCCGTTCCACAAAAGGCTACGGTACTCGGCCGCTCATTCGGGTCTAACCGGGGGTAACGAGACCGTCGCCATTCCTGGCCGGACCGACCCACATTCCGCACTCCGCTGATCGCGTCAAGTCATCGACACAGTACATCGTGTCGCCGTTGTCTTGTCGGTGCCTTGTCGTTCCAGTCACGCGGGACAGGCCCGGTACGGTCTCAACCCGGTGTCCCCTCAACACCATGTCCGCCGTCCGACAGTGGTGGTTGGTACCAACTTCCGTGCCAACACAGTGGACAGCTCAGTACCGTCGAGTAGGGCGGCACAGCCGCTTCACCGGATGTTCCGCTCAAACACCAGTCGAAGTCCGAGCAGTGTCAGATCGGGCACATGCTGATCGATGGTTTCCGACTCGGCCACCACCAACGGAGCCAGGCCGCCGGTGGCGATCACCGTCACCGGGTCCTCTCGCAATTCCGCCCTGATCCGCCGGACCAGACCGTCCACCTGGGCCGCGAACCCGAAGAGGATCCCGGACTGCAGGCATTCCACCGTATTCTTGCCGATCACCGATCGCGGCCGGGCCACCTCGACCTTGCGGAGCTGCGCGGCCCGGCTGGCCAGCGCGTCCACCGAGATCTCGATGCCCGGCGCGAAGGCGCCGCCGAGGAACTCGCCCCTGGCGGAAATCACGTCAATATTGGTGGACGTGCCGAAGTCCACCACGATGCACGCGGTGCGGTGCAGATGGTGGGCGGCCAGCGAGTTCACCACCCGGTCCGCCCCCACCTCGCGCGGGTTGTCCACCAACAGTGGAACGCCGGTGCGAACCCCCGGCTCCACCACGACCCTGGGTGTGTTCGGGTAGTAGCGGCCCAACATCAACCGCAGTTCGCGCAGCACCGCGGGCACCGTGGACAGTGCGGCGGCGCCGGTCACCCGTTCGCTGAACTCGCCCAACAACCCGCGCATGGTCAACGCCAATTCGTCGGCGGTCATCCGGGCATCGGTGCGCATTCGCCAGTCGTGCACCAGTTTCGCGTCATCGCCCCGGCCCTCGTACACGCCGAGGACGATGTTCGTGTTTCCGACGTCAACGCACAGCAGCACGATCGCGGCCTCAGCCCTGGGCTATCTGTTCCAGAACGGCATCCGGAGTCGCACCGGACCGCAGCCCGGAACCCGCCGGAGCGTGGCCCGGATCGGTCGAGGAGTCGAGCACCCGGTTGTCGGCGTCCACGAACACCACTCGGGACTGGTAAGCCCGCGCCTCGGCATCGTTCATCTGCCCATAGGCGATGAGGATTACCAGGTCACCGGGATGCACCAGATGCGCGGCGGCACCGTTGATACCGATAACGCCACTGCCTCGCGCCCCGGCGATGACATATGTCTCCAGCCGGGCGCCATTGGTCACGTCCACGATCGCGACCTGTTCACCAGCGAGCAGGTCAGCGGCATCCATCAGGTCCTCGTCCACCGTCACCGAACCGACATAGTGCAGGTCGGCATGGGTCACAGTGGCCCGATGGATCTTGGACTTCAGCATGGTGCGCAGCATCGTGCCCACCTCACCCTTTCGTTGGATCGCCAAGTAGTACCGGAGCGTTGTCAATCAGCCGAGTCGATCCGACCCGTGCGGCCAGTAGCAATCGGCCCTTGCCGGATGCCGGCACCGCACCAAGGTCGTCGCCACGGAGTTCCAGGTAGTCCACGGTGATATCCGGCCTGGCCGCGAGCACGGCCCGAGCCGCCGTCAGCACCGCGTCGGGCCCTTTCGCGCCGGCTTGTGCCCCGGCCGTCAGCGCGGCGGACAACGCCAGCGCGTCGGTGCGGTGCGAGGCATCCAGATAGACATTGCGGGATGACCGCGCCAGGCCGTCCGATTCCCGCACGATCGGTACCCCGACCACCGAGACGTCCAGGTTCAGGTCCCGGACCATTCGCCGGATCAGGGTGAGTTGCTGATAGTCCTTTTCGCCAAAGAACGCGTAGTCCGGCCGCGTGATGTTGAACAGCTTGGTGACGACGGTGAGTACCCCGGCGAAATGGCTCGGCCTGGTGGCCCCCTCCAGCTCACGCCCCAGCGGGCCGGGATTGACGGTCACCGCGATGTCGCCGTCGGGGTAGAGATCGGCCACCTCGGGGTGGAACACGATCCCGACGCCCTCGGCCCGGCACGCCTCCAGATCGGCCTCGAACTGCCGCGGGTAGCGAGCCAGGTCCTCGTTCGGGCCGAACTGCAGTGGATTGACGAACACCGACACCACCACGACCGCGCCCGGAATCCGGCGCGCCCGGCGGATCAGCTCGCGGTGTCCCTCGTGCAACGCGCCCATGGTGGGTACCAGTGCGATCCGCCGGCCGGCACCCCGCAGCGCCCTGGTCACCGCGGCCAGGTCGGCCGGCGCCCGGTAGACGTCGAGCGCGCTCGGGTTGAACGTGGCGGTCATTCGGCGGTCTCCTCATCCAGTGTCGTCAGCACCCGCCGACCGGCGTCGGCGGAAAGCAGGCCGGCGGCCATCGCACGGGTCGCCGTGCGCCGCGCCATCGCCCGGTAACTGGGCAGCACCTCGGGCGCCCGCTCGCCGAGCACCCGCAGGTGGGTCCGGAGGGTGCCGACATCGCCGCGAGCGACCGGACCGGTCAAGGCTCGGTCGCCATGCCGCAGCGCGTTGTCCAACGCGGCGGACAGCAACGGCGCGATCAGGCGCTCGGCCGGGTCGATGCCCGCTGAGCGCAGCAGATCGACGCACTCGGCCACCAGGGTCACGAGATGGTTCGCGCCGTGGGTGAGCGCCGCGTGATACAGCGGCCGCGCCTCCTGCGGCACCCGCACGGGTTCGGCCCCCATCTCAACAACCAGGGCCTCGCCGACATGCCAGGCGGCCTCGTCATCGGCCGCGGCGGTGACCGCGAAACAGCAGGACGCGAGCTTGTCCAGATCCTCTGAGCGCCCACCGAACGTCATGGCCGGGTGCAGCGCCAGGGGCAGCGCGCCGGCCTCGGCGGCCGGTGCCAGCACGTCCACACCATGAGCGCCGGAGGTGTGCACCACGATCTGGCCGGCGCGGATCGCATCCGCGGCCACCAGTCCCCGGGTCATACCCGCCAGCGCGTCATCGGGCAGTGCCAGCAGCACCAGATCGGCGCCCCGGGCGACCTCGTCGGGCGGCAACAAGGGAACACCGGGCAGCAGTTCGGTGGCCCGTCGAACGGATTCCTGGGATATTCCGCTGGCCGCCACGACTCGGTGTCCGGCTCTGGCCAACGCGGCCCCCAATACGGAGCCAACCCGTCCAGCGGACACCACGCCGACGGCCAGTCGCGCCGGGCGGCTCACCGCGCCGATCCCCCTGGGCGCGTCTTCGCGCTCCTCACGGATGACTCCCTCACACTCGTTCCAGTCCCGCTGATCCGGGTACCAGACGACACCGCGAGGGTAACTTCCGGGAAACACCCGTGTCGGCCACGGGTGACAAGACTCACCGGATTATGTCGTTCACCGCATCATTTCCTCGGCATTGTGGCGAGCGGCGGCGAGCGCGGCGACAAGCTGTTCATGTCGCTCATCGCCGTCCTCACCGGCGACACCGTTCTCCAACGCCTTGGTGAGAAACGCGAGTTCGGTGACGGCGGTGTGATAGTTCGCGACCGCTCTGCCCGCCTCCCGGCCGAACCGCCGGCGCGCCCAACGCACGGTGATCCGCCTGGCCGCCATGCTGCACAGCACGTCCATCTCCTTGGCCGGCACCAGGCCCCGCAGCACCATGCCGGTGATGTATCGCTCGACCACGCCCTGTTCGCGCCGCCGCGACCACCACACCAGCGCCGCCATGGCCAGGAACAACGGCACCATGCCGAACACGTACAGGCTGACGAAGGCGTACGAACCGCCGAGCGTGGCCGTTCCGTTCCACAACGCGTGCAGGCCCACCGCGATCAGATAGCCGGCCAGCGGCGCGGCCCACCGCCGCCACCGCACCGACGTGCGCGCCGCGATACCGAATCCGATACCGGTCATCGAGGTGAACAGCGGATGGGTGAACGGCGAGATCACGCCGCGCAGCAAGAACGCCGTGATAACACCATTCGTGCTGCCGAATCCGCCGTGTTCGAAGGCGACCGCGAAATATTTGATGTTCTCGGAGAACGCGAATCCGGCGGCCACGATGCCGGCGTACACGATTCCGTCGACGACGCCGTCGAACTCCCGGCGCGCGAAGATCAGCAGGCCGAGCAGGAACGCGCCCTTGGCGCCCTCCTCGAACAGTGGTGCCGAGACCAGGGCGGCCACCGTGTTGCCGCCCTTGCCGCCGAGGATCGCGTTCGCCGCGATTTCCGCGGTGCTGTTGAGCAGGAACGCCGCCAGTGCGGCACCGCAGGCGCCCCAGACGAAGGCGAGCAGCAGCATCTTCGTGGGTTCCGGCTCCCAGCGGTCCACCCACAGGAAGGTCTGCACGACCACCACGACCGGGAACAGCGCGGCCACGGCGCCGACCAGGATCGGCATGGTGCCGAGGTTCGTGGTTCCCAGGCCCAGCAACACCAGACCGCAGGCACCCAGCGCGATCAGGCCGAGCAGCGACAGCGTGGTCGTTCGGCGTGGTGTTGGCGTCATGTAGCTGTCTCGTAACGCGCCGTCGGACATCACAATATCGAACAATACGGGTCAGTCCCCGGTGTCGTATGCGTCCGTTCGGGCTACTCGCCGGGCCACCCAACCCTCACCCAGAGCACAACCGGAACGCAACGCTCCGGTTCCCGAGGGTGCCGATGCC
>DASVLX010000289.1:0-36972 GCA_036384655.1 Pseudonocardiaceae bacterium | reverse complement strand
CTGAACCCGAGTCCACCCAGTACTCCCCGTCTGGCGCGGTGCTTCCCTGACCGACCCGCACCAGACGGGGTCCCAGACCGGCCGTGCCGGCAACCAAGGTCAGCCGACCTGGCACGGCCGCCGGGCGGGGAGGGGCGGGATTCGGGAAATCCCCGGCTCCTTCTGAGGTTGGTCACGCAACCGCCCCTCCCCGCCCACCACCCGGTCCATCATCAATCCGACACAAACAGGTCCGTGGAATGATTTCCGAAGTTCAAGGCCACATTCCCATTCATGTCCAGAAGGACACCACCCTGCGCGTGAAAATTCACGATGCCTGCGGCATGACGTGCACCTTTTGTCACAACGAAGGCACACCCGTCGCTTCGGACAATCGCCGTAGGAAACCCGGCGATTTCATCGCCTCCGGGCGCAGTGGACGCGTGTCGATCTACGCGGCGAGCAATGGTGCGACGTTCCTGCCTGCCTCGATGCCGTGCGGTAAGGAGTTCGGGCACGCGCTCGCCGTGTTACGGAAGGCCCTGGACCTCACCGAGGTGCACCTGACGGGAGGTGAGCCGACGCTTCACCCGGCCGTGGCCGGACTCACGAAGATCGCCGTTGATGCCGGATTCCGTGTCGCCATGACATCCAACGGCGAACGGGCTGCACAGGTGATTTCCGAATGTTCCGCCGCTGGACTGGACCGGGTCAATTTCTCGATTTTCGGGACGACGGCGGCCGAACTGGCCGAGGTGCAAAATTCCCGATATCGGAATACCGCGTTGGCGGAACGCAAGATTGAGGCGCTCAAACGCGCTATTGCCGCGTGCGTGGCGCACAAAGTTCGAGCCAGCGCCAACATCGTTGTGCTGCATCACGGCCACGCCCCACGGGTGCACCGACTGCTCGACGAGTACTCGCCTCACCTGACCGTGCGGTTGCTCAACTCCCTCGACCATGGTGTTGCCTCGATACAGGCGATCGAGGCAATCCTCGCCGAGCGTGGCGCGGTCGCCGAGGCCCACTACAGCACCGCAGGCGTCTCCGGCGCCCGCACCGCCTACCGTCTGCCTGACGGGCGCCGGGTGTTGTTCAAGCGAATCCGCCCCGTTCGCTTGCCCGACACCTGTGCCCAGTGCCGGTTCAACAACCCCACCGACTGCCAGGAAGGCTTCTACGGGGTGCGGCTCTACTACGACCACGCTGGGAGGTTCCAGGTCGGCGTGTGCATCCAGCGCATGGACCTGTGTCTACCGCTCAACGAGTTCCTGACCAGCCCGTTGTGCGCCGAGATCACGGCACTGCGGGACGCGGAGTACCAACGGCTGACAGCTCGGCGAACCGGATAACGTTGCGGCATTGATCAAACATGCGAAGGAGCGGACCGTGCCCATCGAGCATGAAGCGAAGATTCTCGGTATCGACCCCGAGGCAACCGAGCGGCTGATCCTCAAGCGAGGTGGCCAGAAACTCGGTGAGAAGTCCATGCGGCGCAACGTCTACGACATCGTGCCCGGAGACCGGTCACAGTGGATTCGGCTGCGGGACACCGGCAAGGAGATCACACTCACCGTCAAGCAGATCAGCAACGATGGCATCGACGGCACCCACGAACTCGAGGTGACCGTCGACGATTTCTCCACCACCAACGCGTTGCTCGAAGTCCTCGGCTTCACCGCGAAGTCCTACCAGGAGAACCGGCGCACCAGCTTCATCCTCGACGGCGCACAACTCGAGATCGACGCCTGGCCGCGCATCCCGCCCTACCTGGAAATCGAAGCCAGGTCCAAGGACGAGGTCATCCGGGTCGCCGGGCTCCTGGGATACAACGAAACCGACCTGACCGGCGAGAACACCATCAAGATCTACGCCCGCTACGGCATCGACCTCACCGCCATCCCCAACCTCCACTTCTGATCAGCGCGGCCGGACGGTGAGGGTCTGGGCGAGAGAGCCGAACGGGCCGTCCTCGTCGTGCAGGATGCTCTGGGTCAGGCCGGCACCGTCCGGGCCGAACGAGACGTGGGTGTCGAAACCGAGCCATCCGCCTCGCGGTTGCCGGAACAGGTGAGCGGTCAGGTCGATGTTCGGAAAGGCGACCTGATCGGGCGAGGCCAGCGGCGTGAAGCCGTTGGCGGTATCCACCAGCCCGAGCATCCGGGCGGTCGGGCTGACACGTTCGCCGCCGATCAGGTTGATGTCGGAACGCAGCCAGAACGCGGCTCGTCCCGGCCCGGCACTCATCCGGTGAGCCTCGATCGAGCGGATGTACCCGCCCGGCCACAGGTCGGAGGGGTTCCAGGAGGGCATGTCCTGCCGTGTCGGGATGCGGTCGAACGACGTGCTCGCGTGCAGACCCGTGTCATATCGCTGGGTGAGCCAGGCGCGGGCGAGCACGGCGCTCCGGCCAGCGTGGTCGAGCCGGGCCTCCACCAACTCGATCGTCCGGCCCGGACGCAGAATCCTCACGTCGATGTCGACCGCCTCGATGGGCAGCACGCCGAGGATGTCGCACGACAGTCGCGAGAGTTGCAGGTCGTCGCCGCGCCGCTGGTCACGATCGGTTTCGATGACATGCGCCAGCAGCCCGATGGTGGGGGCGATGTGCTGCTCGTCCGGATTCCACCCGCCGCCCACGTGCGGTGTCGGGCGAAACCGCGTCGCGCTCTCCCGCTGGAAGTACGCCTCGGTCGCTGCCTGAGTCTCGGTCGTCATCGTTGATTCGATCCCTCGGCTAGATCTGAAACGGTCGTCCCTCAGCCACACTCTTCATAACAAACGTTGGGATCAAGTTACCAACGGTCCCGTCGCACCCTCCCGAGGTTCGAGTCTGATCACCGCTTCTGATCACTGCCTCGCGGCGGGACTCGACCAGTCGGTCTGGGCACACGAGATGGTGGGGCTGGGCCCACTTCTGGCCCGAAACCATCGCTTCCAGCCGATCCCGTCGAGATAGTGGAACCCGACAAACGGGATCATGTGATTGGGAGGCGACGGAGGATGCGGTCGGTGAAGAGGTTGGCCCGGTGGCTGGGGGATGCCGGAATCGGATTGATGAGGTCGGTCGTGCTCGCCGTGGCGGCGCTGTTCGTGCCGGCGATCGCGTTGATCCCGGCGTTCGTGGACTGGCTGTGGGGATCGCCGTGGTCGTGGACCAACCCGTGGTCGTGGGTCGGGTTGGTGCTCACCCTCTGCGTGCTCGCGCTGGTGTTCGCCAAGCCGGCCGGCCGGCTGTTCCGCCGCGTCGCGGCCCGGTGGAGCGGCATCCAGATCGATGATGGGTACCGGCGTCCCGGCCCGAAGCCGGTCCGGATGGCCACCGGATACTGGTGGAACGGCCATTCCTACGAGCGCAGCCGTCGCGACGCCGAACTGGACCAGCGGTGGCGAAGCTGGCTGACCGACCCGGCCTACTGGCGGGACGTGCGCTGGCTGGGCATCGCCGCGGTCACCGTGGCACCGGTCTGCTCGGTGCCACCGGCGGCGCTGGCCGGAGCGGTCCTGTCCTTCGTCCACGCATCGGTGGCCACCGACGTGGTCGGCGTACTACTCGTCCTGGTCGCCGTGGCCACCGCGCCGTACGCGTGGCGAGTCCTCGGTCCGGTCGCGGCACGATGGCTGCGGCCGTCCGGCCGGGCGGCGATGGCCGAGCGGGTCCGCACCCTGGAGGCGCAGCGCGCGGACGTGACCATGGCGCAGGCGGCGGAGATCCGCCGTATCGAGCGCGATCTGCACGACGGCGCGCAGGCGCGGTTGGTCGCGGTGGGCCTCTCCCTGGCCACCGCCGAGAAACTGATGGGCACCGATCCCGAGCGCGCTCGGACGCTGCTGCGCGAGGCACGGGATGGCACCTCGACCTCGCTGGCACAACTGCGCGAGCTGGTGCGGGGCGTGAACCCGCCCGTGCTCGTTGAACGCGGCCTGGTCGACGCGATTCGCGCGCTGGCCCTGGACGGTCCGCTCGATGTCACGGTCCAGTCAGACCTCGACGGGAGACTGGAGCCCCCGATCGAGGCCGCGCTGTACTTCAGCGTCGCGGAACTGCTGGCCAACGCCGCCAAGCACGCGGCGCCCGCGCTGGTGCGGGTGGACATCCACCGCTCCGACGGGCGTGTCGTCGTGATCATCGAGGATGATGGGCCCGGCGGGGCGATCGTGGTTCCGGGCGGCGGACTGGACGGTATCCGCGGGCGGCTCGGCGTGTTCGACGGCACTCTGACCGTCGTCAGCCCGGCCGGAGGACCGACCCGGGCCAGGATGGAGGTGCCATGCGCGTAGTCGTCGCCGAGGACCTGTACCTGCTCCGCGACGGGATCGTGCGCCTGCTGGAGGCCTACGGTCACGACGTTGTCGCCACCGCCGCCTCCGGTCCCGAGACCCTCGACGCCCTGCTGAAGCACCGGCCGAATGTCGCGGTTGTGGACGTGCGGATGCCGCCGACCCAGACCGACGAGGGACTGCGCGCCGCGTTGGACGCCCGCCGGACCGTGCCGGGGCTGCCGGTGCTGATCCTTTCCCAGCACGTCGAACAGCTCTACGCCCGTGAGCTGCTCGCCGACCGGGCCGGCGGCGTCGGCTATCTGCTCAAGGAGAGCGTGTTCGAGGCCGACCAGTTCGTCGACGCGCTCGAACGGGTCGCCGCCGGCGGCACCGCGATCGACCCGGTGGTCGTGACGAAACTGCTCGCTCGCCCGGTGACCGCCCCGCACCTCGCGCGGCTGACCGAGCGCGAACGATCCGTGCTCGCGCTGATGGCGGAGGGCCTGTCCAACGCCGCCATCGCGCGGCGGCTGTTCCTCAGCGAGAGCGCGATCAGCAAGTACACCACCACGACGTTCGACAAGCTGGGCATCCAGGAGGACGCCGACGCCAACCGGCGGGTCCTCGCCGTCCTCGCCTACCTCGACAACAACCGTGGCTGAAGGTAGATACGCGAACTCTGACAAGACCAACCGAGGTTGCTGGGCAGAGTGGCTACTTTAGTAAGTGATAGCGTAGGAATCGTGGCTGGTGAAGTGGGACCCGGGGATATCGCTCCGGCGTTGCGAGCGGGCGTGTTGCGGCTGGCGCGGCGGCTGCGAGTGGAGCGGGACCAGTCCGCGTTGAGCAACTCCAAGATCGCGGTACTCAGCCATCTCGCGCGGGTTGGCTCGAGCACGCCGTCGCGGATCAGCCGGGACGAGCGGCAGCAACCGCAGTCCCTGACGCGGGTTTTCGCCGAACTCGAGGCCGATGGCCTGATCGACCGGGTGCCTCACGAGGACGACGGCCGGCGGAGCGTGCTGCGGCTGACCGAGCAGGGCCGCACGGCGCTGGCCGCCGACATGCGCCTGCGGGACCGCTGGCTGGTCGACGCGATCAGCGGGCTCCCCGCGACCGAACTGGGGATTCTCGCCCTGGCCGCCTCCATCATCGACAGGATCGGTGATCCCGATGAACGGTGAGCCCGACTGGGTCCGCTATGCCGTGTGGTGGCGGCTGTATCCGCTCGGCTTCGTCGGCGCCTTCCCGCCACCGTCGACCGGCCCCGCCCGGCCGGACGAGCACCGGCTGCGTCGCGTCATCGCCTGGCTCGATCACGCGATCGAGCTCGCCGCGTCCGGGATCGCGCTCGGCCCGATCTTCGCGTCGGCCGCGCACGGTTACGACACGCTCGACCACTTCAGCATCGACCCGCGACTCGGCGATGACGGTGACTTCGACGCGCTCATCGCCGAGGCGCATCGCCGTGGCCTGCGCGTGCAACTCGACGGGGTGTTCAACCACGTCAGCCGCCGGCATCCGCGCGCCCTGGCCGCGCTGCGCGACGGCCCCGGCAGCCGAGCCGCCGGCTGGTTCCGCAGCACCGAATCGGCCGGCGGCATCGAGTTGGCCAGCTTCGAGGGACATGACGCGCTGGTCGTGCTGAACCACGACAACCCCGAGGTGCGGGAGCATGTCGTGCGGGTCATGCGGCACTGGCTCGACCGCGGCGCGGACGCCTGGCGGCTCGACGCCGCCTATGCCGTGCCCACCAGCTTCTGGGCGGACGTGCTTCCGCGGGTCCGCGCCGGCCACCCAGACGCCTGGTTCGAGGCCGAGGTCCTGCACGGCGACTACGCCGGATTCGTCCGGGACAGCGCCGCCGACACGGTGACCCAGTACGAGCTGTGGAAGGCGATCTGGTCGAGCATCAACGACCGCAACTTCTTCGAGCTCGACTGGGCGCTGCGCCGCCACAACGACATGCTCGCGACGTTCGCGCCGGTCACCTTCGTCGGCAATCACGACGTCACCCGCATCGCCAGCCAGATCACCGACCGCCGGCACCTGCCGCACGCGATCCTGCTGCTGACCACCCTCGGCGGCACACCGAGCGTCTACGCGGGCGACGAATACGCCCTGCGCGGGGTGAAGGAGGAGCGGGTCGGCGGCGACGACGTGATTCGTCCCGAGTTCCCGGCCGACGGACCCGGCGCCCTCGGCGGCCAAGACGAGTCGATCTTCCGGCTGCACCAGCTCCTGATCGGCCTGCGCCGCCGGCATCCCTGGTTGCACGAGGCGACCAGCACGCGACTGGAACTGCACAACGACCAGTACGTCATCCGGCTCGAGCGGGGCGCCGACCACCTGACCGTGGCCCTCAACCTCGCCGACCGGCCGCTCGACCTGCCGGCACCCGGGCAGGTCCTGGCCGCCGACGAGAGCACCGAACACGACCCCGGCCGGATCGCCCCGCACGGCTGGGCCGTCCTCGCCTGACAACCTCTAATAGCGACGCGCCTTATTAAAGGTTATCGCGTAACCTTTAATAAGGAGGTGCCATGTCCAAGGTTATCCGTCGTCGGTGGGTCAGTGACTTCTCCGGCCCGTCAAAATCGGACCGGCGCTCCTGCGACTACGAGGCGTACGTCCCCGACCTGCTGACCGAGCGCTGCTTCGCGCTCGACGAGACCGTGGCGGCCGACGTCGCGGAGGCCGAAGCCGTCATCGCCCGACTCAACGCCGAAGGGACGAGCCTCGTCAACACCGAGGCCCTGGCCCGGATGCTGCTGCGGGCCGAGGCGGTCGCGTCCTCCCGTATCGAGGGCCTGGACATCGGCCCTCGGCGATTGCTGCACGCCGAGGTCGAGCGAGGACTCGGCGCGTCATCCAGCGACATCACGGCGACGGAGGTGCTGAGCAACATCGACGCGATGATGTACGGCATCGAACGCATCAACACCGGCGACGAGATCACCGTGGATCTCATGTTGGAGATCCACCGTCGGCTTCTGGCCGGCACCAGGCTGGCGGAACACGGTGGCCGGTTCCGGACGGTCCAGAACTGGATCGGCGGCAGTTCCTACAACCCGTGCGCGGCCGCCTTCGTCCCACCACCGCCGGAGCGAGTCGAGGATCTGATCTCCGACCTGGTGTCGTTCGCCAACGCCGACCGCCTGCCGACCGTCGCCCAGGCGGCGATCGCGCACGCTCAGTTCGAGACGATCCACCCGTTCATCGACGGCAACGGGCGCACCGGTCGCGCCCTCATTCACCTGGTTCTCCGCCGTCGCGGCCTTGCCTCCAGGGTGCTGCCGCCCGTCTCGCTCATCCTCGCCACCTGGTCCAAGGACTACATCACGGCGCTGACCGGCTTTCGCTATCGGGGTGCCGCCACCGGACAGGACGCACGCGAGGGAACCAGCCGCTGGATATCGCAGTTCTCCGTCGCCTGTATGCGGGCCGTCAGCGATGCCGCCGAATTCGAGGACCGCGCCCAGCGCATCCAGGACACATGGCGGGAACGCCTTGGCACGGTCCGCACTAATTCCGCCACTGACCTGCTGCTTACGGCCCTGGTCGGTGCGCCAGTTGTGACCGTCAACAGCGCGGCCGCACTCATCGGCCGGAGTTATCCGGCAGCCAGCAACGCGATCAGCGCACTGGTCGAGGCCGGCGTGCTACGTCAGGTGACCATCGGCAGGCGCAACCGGGCCTTCGAGGCGCCCGAGATCATCGCCGCGTTTGTCGGTCTGGAACGCCAACTCGCCAGTCCGGACGGCGACACCCGCACCAGCGAACCGGTGCGCCGAGTGCCACGCCGACCGCAGGCCGCACGGTAACCAGCGCGACACCTGACGGTGTGTGGCCGGGTCGGTACGCGGGTACAACGGGTGGCATGTCGAGTGCGACATCCACGTCGTCAGCGGCCGAGCAACGACCGGCGGGAACGACCTCCGTCGCCGACCTGCTTCGCGAGCACGGCACCAGCTACGCGCAGGAGGCGGGCATCTCGCTGCGGGACACGCCCGCTCCGCTGTACCAACTGCTGGTCCTGACCACCCTGCTGTCGATCCGGATCAGCTCGAAGATCGCGGTGGCCGCCGCGCGTGAGCTGTTCAAGGCCGGCTGGCGGACGCCGCGCGCTATGCTGGACTCCACCTGGCGGGAGCGGGTGCGCGCGCTGGGCCGGGGTGGTTATGTCCGCTACGACGAGAGCACCGCCCGCTACCTGCATATCGCCGCGCAGCAGGTGATGGCCGAATATCACGGCGACCTGCGCCGGATGCGCGCCCGAGCGAACGGGAACGCGGCCACGCTGCGTGCGCTGATCAAGGAGTTTCCCCGGATCGGTGACGTCGGCTCGAACATCTTCTGCCGCGAGGTTCAGGCGGTCTGGCCGGAGCTGCGGCCGTACTTCGACCAGCGGGCACTGACGGCGGCCGGGCAACTCGGCCTGCCCACCGAACCCGAGCAACTCGCCGCGCTGGTCGACCCGGACCAGATCGCGAACCTGGCCGCCGCGCTGGTCCGGGTCAGCCTGGCGAAGAAGGCTCCTCGACGACGGCACGGTGCAACGGCTCGCGGCCGGGAGGCTGAGCCGGCCGGGTCCGAGGCGGAGCATCCGGCACCGGAAGACGCACCGGGTCCTCGGGACTGAGGGTGAACAGCGTGCCGTGATGCCGCAGCTCGATCGGCTCGCCCTCCACCAGCGTGTAGCTGGCCTCGCCGGGCAGCACCTCGACGAGCAGCAGCCGGTTGCGGAACTGGATCCGGAACGCCAGCCGGGTGATGCCCTCCGGGAGCCGGGGCGCGAACCGCAGCGGCTGACCGTGACACGGCCGCATGCCACCGAACCCCGCGACCAGCGCCAGCCATGAGCCGGCCAGCGACGCGATGTGCACGCCGTCCCGGGTGTTGTGCTGGATATTGGCGAGATCCATCAGCGCGGCCTCACCGAGATAGTCGCGGGCCAGGTCGAGATGGCCGACCTCGGCCGCGATCACCGCCTGGACGCAGGCGGACAGCGAGGAATCCCTGACGGTCAACCGCTCGTAGTAGTCGAAGTCGCGTAGCTTCTGCTCGTCGGTGAAGTCGTCCGAGCACAGGAACAGCGCCAGCACCAGATCGGCCTGCTTGACGACCTGCTTCCGGTACAGGTCGAAATACGGGAACCGCAGCATCAGCGGGTAGTCGTCCGGCTTGGTGCTGGCGAAGTCCCACGTCTTGTGATCGGTGTAGCCCTCGGCCTGCGGGTGCACGCCGAGCCGCTCGTCGTAGGGGATCACCATCCCCTTCGCGGCGCGCCGCCAGCCCGCGATCTCCTCGGCGTCCACGCCCAATGCGCCGGCCTCCTCGGGAAACGCCAGGGCGGAGTCGGCGGCATCCTCCAGGTTGTGCCGCGCCATGAGATTGGTGAAGACGTTGTTGTCCGCGATCGCGCTGTATTCGTCGGGGCCGGTGACCCCGTCGATGCGGAACCGCCCGGCGGCGTCCGGATGTCCCAGCGAGTACCACAGCCGCGCGGTCTCCACCAGCAGTTCGAGCCCGGCGCCGCGATGGAAGTCGACGTCCTCGGTGGCGTCCACATAGCGCATCACGGCATGCGCGATGTCGGCGTTGAGGTGGAACGCGGCGGTGCCGGCGGGCCAGTACGCCGAGCACTCCGGCCCGCTGATCGTGCGCCACGGGAAGGCCGCGCCGCGCAGCCCCAGCTCTCTGGCGCGCTCCCGGGCCTGCGGCAGGATGCTCTGCCGCCAGTACAGGGCGTGCGCGACGGCCTCGGGCATGGTGTAGGTGAGCACCGGCAGGGCGAAGATCTCGCTGTCCCAGAAGGTGTGTCCGTCATAGCCGGTTCCGGTCAGGCCCTTGGCGGGCATCGGGCGCCGCTCGGCGCGGCCGCCGGCCTGCAACACATGGAACAGTCCAAAACGGACCGCCTGCTGCACCTGGGGATCGCCGTCCAGTTCGACGTCGGCGTGCCGCCAGAACCAGTCGAGGAATTCGCGCTGTTCGGTCAGCAGACCGTCCCAGCCGGCCTGCCGCGCGCCGGCGAGAGCGGCGTCCACCTGGGCGCGCATGCCGGGCAACGAACGCTGTTGCGACCAGCCGTAGGCGACATACTTGGTGACCGTGAGGCGTTCGCCCGGCTTCAGCAGCACGGACACCGTGAGCCGGCCAATGTCCCCGGTGCATTCCAGCATGGTGGCCATGTCACTGGGCGCGTCCAGCTCGTGGTCCATTCCGGACGCGACGCGCAGCCCGCTGGCGCGGGTGCGGTGCACCAGTGCGACCCGGGTGCCGAGCGTGCCGCACTGCTCGGAGCGCAGCGGCGTGTCCAGCGCGGCGGCCACCCGGGGATCGCCGCGGAACTCCGGAAGTTGCTCATTGGCCACCAGCTCGGACTGCACGACGATCCGGGTCGGGCTGCCGCCGTCCACCGGTTCGACCTGGTAGCGGATGGCCGCGATGGCGCGCTGCTGGAACGACACCAGCCGTTGCGACGACACCTTGACGGTCCGGCCGGTCGGCGCGGTCCACTCGACGTTCCGGGTCAGCACCCCGGTGCGCAGGTCCAGCACGCGCTCATGGGACACCAGGTCGCCGTACCGGACGTCGAACGGCTCGTCGTCGACGAGCAGCCGGATGAGCTTCCCGTCGGTGACGTTGATGACGGTCTCGCCGGACTCCGGATAGCCGAAGCCGGCCTCCGCGTAGGGGAGTGGGCGCTTCTCGAACACGCCGTTGAGATAACTGCCGGGCAGGCTGTGTGGCTCGCCCTCGTCGAGGTTGCCGCGCCAGCCGATGTGGCCGTTGGACAGCGCGAACACCGATTCGGTCTGGGCCAGCACATCCAGGTCGAGCATGGTCTCACGGACTCGCCACGGCTCGACGGCGAACGCCTCATGCGTGATCACGGTCGCTCCGGTCCGTCCGATGATCCCTCCGATGGCCTGTCCGGCGGCTCGTCCGGCTTGTCCGATGGTCCGTCCAGCAGTTCGGCCAGGTCCCGCACCACGACGTCGGCGCCATGCTGGCGCAGTTCGTCGGCCTGGCCGACCCGGTCCACGCCGATGACGAAACCGAACCGACCGGCCCGTCCGGCGGCCACCCCCGCCAGCGCGTCCTCGAACACGACGGCCCGCTCGGGTGGCACGCCCAGGGCGCGCGCCCCGGCGAGGAAGGTGTCCGGCGCGGGCTTACCGGCCAGATGCTCGGCCTCGATGGTCAGCCCGTCAACGCGCGCGTCCAGCATTCCGGCCAGTCCCGCGGCCTCCACGACCTGCTTGCAGTTGGCGCTCGATGACACCACGGCGGTGGGCAGGCCGGCGGCACGCACCGCGGTGAGATAGCGGACGGAACCCGGATACGGCTCCACGCCCTGGGCGGCGATCAGGTGCAGCACCAGCTCATTCTTGCGGTTGCCCAGGCCGTAGACCGTCTCTGTGTCGGGCGAGTCGTCGTGGCCGCCGTCCGGCAGCGTGATGCCCCGGGACGCGAGGAACGCCCGGGTGCCGTCGGCGCGCGGCTTTCCGTCCACGTACTCGTCATAGTCGGTCACCGGGTCGAACGGCACGAATGGTTCACCCGTCCGTTCGGCCCGCGCCCGCAGGTAGCCGTCGAACATCTGCCGCCATGCGGCAGCATGCACGACGGCGGTTTCGGTCAACACTCCGTCGAGATCGAACAGGCACGCCGTGATTCGATCCGGCAGTCCCAACCGTTGTCCTCCCACGTGCCCGACGGTATCTGTTTGGCGCTTGGACGGCATGACCCTCGGGGGTGAGTGCGCTGTTTTCCGAGGTGTCATGGCGTGCACGAGCCGGCACGAGCCGTTTCCGTTGTGGCGCAACGGAGGCGAATTTGATAAGAAGTGTCTCTGGGTTGAACGCTGGGTAAACGAAGTGAGCGTCGGATGGCGTATGGGCGTTTTGTCGCGATCGGTGATTCCTATGCCGAGGGTCTGGACGACCTTCGGCCGGACGGCCTGTCCTACCGGGGCTGGGCCGACCTGGTAGCCGAGCGCCTGGGCCGCGACGAGCCGGATCTCCTGTACGCGAACCTCGCCGTGCGTGGCCGCCGGCTCGACCAGATCATCGACGAGCAGATCCCGGTCGCGATCCAGATGCGCCCCGGCCTGGTGGCCCTGTTCGGTGGCGGCAATGACGTGCTGACCGCCGGGTTCGACGCGAAGGCGGTGCGGGAGCGGGCTCGCATCGCGGTGCGCGCCCTCACCGACGCGGTACCGACCGTCGTCGTGTTCACGCTCAGCGACCTGTCCGGCCGGGTGCCGGTGGTCCGTGGCATGCGGCGCCGGATCCAGCTGCTCAACGAGTCGATCCAGGAGGCCGCCGACGACTACGGTGCGCTGGTGGTCGACCTGTGGCCGGACAACGCCGTCAGCGACCTGCGGTACTTCGGGCCGGACCGGCTGCATCTGCGCGAGCCCGGCCACCAGCGGCTGGCCACCTACGTGTTGACCGCGCTGGGCGTGCCCTGCGACCCCGACTGGGGCCGGCTGTCCGGCGAGGCCGTGTCGGCGGGGCCGCGCGAGCACGCACAGTGGATCTGGCAGCAGGTGCTGCCGGCCATGGTGACGCTGTTCCGGAACAGGGTGATCGGCCGCGCCATCGGGGACGGCTACGTGCCCAAGCGCCCGGAGTTGCTGCCGGTCTCGGCGGATCTCTGATCCGCGGACGCGCGTCCGCCTAGATTGCCCTGGCTGGCAAGGATTCGCCGCGAAGCACTGACTTACGACGGCATGTCCGACAAAGGCCTCTGACCACGGCGGGTCCGGTCACCGCGCGCCGGGATGATGTGGAGAGCTGGGAAGGCCGTAGCGGCTGCCAGTGATCACCGCGAGATCGCCAATGAGTTCCACGAAAGGCTTGTGCAGGCCGCGCAGCTTGGCCTTCAGTTCGTCGTGCTGCGGCCAAAGCCGTTCGTGCATCAGCGGATCGCCACCGGTGAGGGTGCTTTCGTACGAGCGAAGCGCGGGATGCCAGTGCACGAGCACCGGGCGGAGGTAGTTTTCCAGTAGTACCCAGGCGATGCCGGCCAAGGAGGAATGCGGGTCGGCGCGATGCGGGCGGAGCTGGCGTAGCAGCAGGCGCGTGAAGTCGACCAGTGAGTACAGAGAGGCCAGCGCGCCGCGCAGATGTCTTGGTGCCTCCGGCCCAGCGAGTTCGCCAGCCCGATGAGCCAGCTCCACCTGAAGTCTCCAGGCCAGTGCACGTTCGGCGTCGCCGCCCGTACTCGAAACCGGCGCGTTGTCGGCATCCGCCGACGTGATCACGGGCGTGGACAGAACCGAGCGCACCGCCTGTGAGGCGCGATCGCGGAGCTTCCGATAGCGATCCGGCATGGGGTCGTAGGCGCGCACCAAGTGGCCGAGTACCGGAGGAGCGATCGCTCCCGCGTCAACTCGCAACACGCCGTGCTCAGTCAGCCTGGTCAGCGCTTCGCTCGCGCCGTCGCCAACCACATCGCCGAGCAGTTTCATGGGAACCGGCCTTGGTGACATGGCTGCGGTGACTCTGAGCACATCCATCATGTCAGCCGACATGTCGGCGGACGTTGCCAGCCAAGCTGGGACAAGGGCCGCGAGAAGCGATGGCCTATCGGCGCGCACTGCCTCGGCGATCGCGGCTAGATCGTTTCGTCCCGCGATCAGAGCCAAGGCGGCCGGATGTCCGCCCAGTTGGGTCACGAGATCGCCGACATCCCATGCGTCCGGCGCGTCCGCGTCCCCTGCCTGGCTATCTCTGGGCATGCGCAGCAGTTCGGTGGCGTCGCTGTATGGCAAGCCGTCCAACGTCAAGACCTGGCCCAGCCGGGCGTGGCGCGGACTGCGGGTTGTCACGACTGACCGCGCCAGGGGATGCGGACCGAGAGCTCCGCGCAGACTCCTCATGTCGATTTCTGGACGCACACCATCCAGTACCCACAATGAGGTGGCACCACGTTGATGTAGTTCGGTCGCGATCACGTCGGTAGCCACGCTCGACGTGACCGCCTTCCCGAGCATGATGCTTGCGATGGCGGTGAGCTGTCGACCCAAAGCGGAACGAGCGTCTGGATAGTCGGCATCGAGCCAGAACACGCCACCTGGAAACGCTGCCGCGAACCGATGTGCGTACTCGGTCACCAATGCGGACTTACCGATGCCGGGATAGCCGGCAACAACGGCGACCGAACCTGCGGCTGCGGCGGTCAGCGGCGTGTCATACGGACGCAGCGCTGAATGCAGCCACCACAGTTCCGGTAGCCGACCGAGGAACTGTGCTGGGCGCGGTCTCGCGGGAGCGGGCAGCCACAGCGGCGGAGTGAGTGGCTCGACTCCGCCGAGTGGCCGGTCGATGTCTCGTACATGCGCGACGATCTGCTCGACAAGCTGGGCCAGCTCTCGACGTGAGCGCGGCGCGCGGGCATGTCGCGCATCGCGCAACTGGACCGGATGAATGTGCTCGACGCTGCGTTCCGGATTGACGATGAGTATGCGTCGCGCCACGTCGCCCTCACGTTGACCTGCCAGAAAAGCGGTGGTCAACTCATGCTGGCAGGCCCGGCGCCGCGGATAGTGGCGGGAGAAGTACGCCAGAAGCACCAGCGAACTGCCCAGCTCACTCAGGATGGTTCTGGAGATCGGCTGGAACGGATGTACTCCGTGAGCGTCCCAGAAAACCCTTAGCCCATGCTGCTCCAGCGCTTCGGCCAGCACCATGGCCGGGCCGGCGTCGTGTTCGCGGCTGTAGCTGACGAACACATCCCATCGTGCCTGAGGTTGTGCCGCGGAATCCATCGCCCTCACCGTCCGTGACTCTGCCTCTTGGCCTTGTCACCGTCCTACGCTGGCGCCGACCGACGCTACTGGATCTACGATGCTCGCATGTCAGACACCGACCGCGAGGAGCGGCAGGTCGCCTGGGAGATGCATGTCGAACTAGCCACTCGCGTGGCGGTGGTCGCGTTGCCCGGCTCTGATGGCCTGCTCAGCGAGGCGTTGGCCAGCCTCACCACCATGGCGGCGCGCTGCCGGGAGATTCTTGGGCGGCACCGGCCTCATCCCGATCCGCATACGATCAACTTTCAACTGGAGACGGTGGCGGGCACGGTGCTCTCGGGAGAGGTCGATCCGTTTGTGGCGCGCTGGTCACCCAGGCTGTTGGCGTGGGCAGCCGTGCGGCCGGACAACGTCGGTGAAGGTGAACACGAACGGACATGGCCGGATTTCGAGCGGTGCAGATCCGAACTGGCCGACCTCCGTGCGCGACTCACACCGCTGACGAACCGACTGGCTGAGCTGGCCGATGCGACCTCGTTGGTGCGGTTCGGGGAGTAGATGGAGAACAGCCCGAGTAGGTGGAGGAGGGACATGGCAGGTTGGCGGCGATTGAGGGGCGCCTTTCTCCCGAAACAGATCGCGGTCCGGCTGAAGTTGCCGTTTCTGGGGGAGATCAGCGGTACCTGGGAGCCGGGTCTCGCGGAGCGGGACGCCGCGTGGGAGCTGTACATCGAGCTGATCACACGAGTGTCGGTGGTCGATCTCGGCCCAGACGAGGGCTTGGTACGCGAGGCGCTCAGCAGCCTCTACACCCTGTTCGGCACGACCCGCGACATTCTGCGCCGACACGGTCCGGTGGTCGCTCCTCGTTCCAGGCAGCATGACGTTACTTTCGGGCATGTCGCGATCGGCGTGCTGAATGGCGCCCTCCGGCCCTTGTTGACGAAGTGGCATCCCGCACTGCAGGCATGGGAAGCACGGCGCGAGCCGGACGTGGACCCGTTCGCGCATGAGCGAGCCTGGGAGCGATTCGACCAGTTGCACGCTGACCTTGCGACCACTCGTCGGACACTTGCCGAACTGGCTGCGGTGCTCGCCGACGTTGCGGGAGCCGCATATCTGCTGCCGGACGTCCCCTTGCTGAAGCAGCCCGGCGAAAACAGCGGGGGGGGGGGGGTAGCGGCTGGCACTACCTGAGCAGAGCAGACGAACGGAGTGACGATGGCCGGGGTGCGGGAGATCGTGCTGCTGACCCCGGGGTGGGTCGAGGTGCCGCGATCGGAGTCGATCTTCGGGGCGCCGTCGTCGCCGCGGCTGCGCGAGCCGGTGCCCGGCGTGCTGTTGCGCGGCGACGACGGCTGGCTGCTGCTGGACACCGGGCTGCCGTTGCGCGAGTCCGACCGGGACGAACTGGGCGAGGAACTGAAGCGGGTCGGCGTCGGCATGGACGACATCCGCGCGGTCGCGCTGAGCCACCTGCACTACGACCACTGTGGTGGGCTCTGGCATTTCGCCGGACGGGTGCCGGTGCACATTCAACGGTCCGAACTGGACTACGGGCTTTCCGGGCCGGAGCCCGAACAGCATGACATCCACCGGATCGACTTCGACGACCCGCGCATCGACTGGCGGGTCGCCGACGGCGATGTCGAGATCGCTCCCGGAGCGACCGCCGTGCTCACCGCCGGACACACACCCGGGCACCAGAGTTTCGTGGTCGACCTGGACGAGTCCGTTGGCGGGGGCGGTTTCGTGTTCGCGTTCGACGCCGCCGACCTGGTCGAGAACATCGAGCGCGAACTGGCCGTCGGCGGATTCATCGGCGTGTCGCCGGAGCGGACCGTGCGGCAGATTCGCCGCCTCAAGCGGATCGCGGCCGGGCGCGGATACCGGCTGGTGCCCGGCCACGACCCGGACGTCTGGCCAGCGCTCACCCGTGAGCTTGCCGAGCGCTTCGGGAGCGACCAGAGGCGCTAGTTCTTCGCTTCTGCGTCACCGTTCCCGGCCGGTAACCCGAATGGTGGTCGCCGGTTCGCCGGATCGTGGCGCGGTGATGACGCTCAGAGCATTGTGGCTGGTGCCAGGTCCTACCTGATTGATCTATGTTGCCGCGTGCCGTTCCGCGACACGATCAACCCACGGAATCATGATGTGTATGGGAGCCACCAACCGTGGGCAAACACAGCAAGAACCGAAAGAACAGGAACAACGACGCGAATCGCCGGAATGTCGACGTGGTCGACGTTCCGGCGACGAAGGAATCCACCGAGTCGACCGGCGCCGCGCCCGCCGCCGACGACCGCGGCCGGCAGCGCCGGTGGTGGGGTGGCCGGCGAAGCGATGCCAGTCAGTGATCGTGCTGGCCACAGTGCGGTGTTCGGCTTCTTACTCAAACTCCGTGGCGGCGCCACCTCGCATCAGGTAGCCGTCGGACACGATCTTGATGATGGTCCGGCCGGCCAGTACGTCCGAGTAGCGCTCCAGCAGAGGTCTGACCACGACACCCTCCCGTATGTTGGCTTCGGTGCCGCTGATCTGCTCTCGGCCGTTCGCGATCGGCAGGACGGCCGCCATGTCGAATGGGCCTTCGTACAACCTGGGGACCATGGGTAGGCCGAGTTCCGTGGTCACGGCTGTCACCTCGTCCTGCGACAGCCAACTGAGCTCGCCGTGACGGTCAACGCGGATGTCGAAGACCGCGTATCCGGGCTTGCCGGTGTTGCGGCGGACGCCGTAGGTGAGGTCCTGAATGCCGGCGCCGTAGACCTCGCCGTAGATGCCGACCCTGTCGTATCCGTCCCGCTCGATCAGCTTCCGCGCGGCGGTGGGCACGTCGTAGCCGCGGATGGCCTGCCAGTACACGTTGTTGCCGGATTCCGCGATGGCGAGATTCCTTGCGCCGTATCCCTTGGAGGACACCCACGCATCGCCTCCCGCGGTGACCGTCAACAGACACGCGGTGCCGTGCACCTTTTCGGTGGCGGTGACGGGTTCACCTGGGAGAAAGACCTCGGGATAGCGTTTGATGTTCTCGATGTCGATCCACGGCAGGAGGTCAGGAGCCGGCGTGACCTCCCCATCCATCGAGGTAGGCACCTCGGGGATCCATTTCACGATCCCCAACCTGTCGGCGAAGTCCTCGTCGTTCGCGGCAGCGGCCTCAAGGTCGACGGCACTGAGCGCGGCCGGTCGGCTGACGATCCCCTGGGACAACTCGCCGCGCAGCCGGATCGCCTTGACCCGGTTTTTCCTCGTTCCCGCCAGACGGCCGGTCAGTCCCAGTTCCTCGATCAGATCGTCGGGCAACAACGACTGCTCGGGAATGTAGACCGCGTAGTCACCGGAGCGGAACTGTCCCTTTCGGACGACCGCGCGGTACAGGCCGACCTGGGCCAGTTCGAGTGCGTCCGCGTTCGGGTGCGGGTGGATCACCAGGCGCTCGGCGGTGACACGCAGCATGCTCATGCTTCTTCTTCTCGCTCATACGGCGGCCGTGCCCCAGCGCCTACCGGAGCACGGCCGCGGACAACCCGGGTGGGTGGCCAGACCAGAGGCGCTATCTGGCCTGGACCCAGGTTGATCATGTCAGCGGAGTCGTGTCGCTGTCACATCCTTTTTCATATCCGCCGTGTTGAACCATCCGGTCTTAGCGTGTTGGACAGGTTTGCCGTTTACACGTGGGCCAGTTGCGCGGGGCCGGCGTCGACCTCGCCGTGGCGGCGGAGACCCGGGCCGAACAGGGCGCCGATGGCGATCAGCATGATCGCGGCGAACGCCGAGCACGCCCCGAAGAACAGGAAGTTGCTGTCCGGGTTGGTGCCGCCGGAGGCCGCCAGCAGCCAGCCACCGACCTGCGGCGCGGCGACCGCGCCGATCCGCCCAATGCCCAGGCCCCAACCCAGCGCCGTGCCGCGCAGATGGTCGGGGAAGCTGGTGGCGATGGCGGCGATGATTAGGCACTGCGTGCCGTGACTGCCAATGCCGGCCAGCACCAGGATCACGTAGGTCCAGGCCGACGAGGGGCCGGTGAGCAGCAACAACAGCCCGACACCGCCAATACCGGCGGCGACCGCGCCAACCGGCACCGGCCCGAAGCGGTAGCTCACCCAGGCGGTGATCACCGAACCCGCGACCGCTCCGAGGTTGAGGGCCAGCGCGTAGAGCAGCGGTTGGCTCAGGTCGAGCGTTCCGGCCTTGAGCATCAGCGTCGGCAGCCAGGTGCCCAGGCCGTACCAGGTGGTCAGGGTGACCACGGTGGCGAGGGCGAACAGAATCGACAGCAGCAGATACGGGGGCCGCAGCAGGGCCACGAATCCCTTGACGGTCTCGCTGTGCTGAACTGCCCGCCCGTGGCCGGGAGAGTCCGCCGGGATCTTGGCGAATGCCAATGGCAGCACCACAACCAGGCCGGCGAGCGCGATCACGAACATCCATCGCCACGACCCATGCGCCAGGATGGGAATGCCGAGCAGTGAGGCGATGGTGCCGCCGATCGGCACGCCCGACATCATCAGTGTCGCGACCGCGCCTCTCCACCGCGGCAGCACATAGTCGGCGGCCAGCGAGTTCGCGGTTGGCACCAGGCCGCCCAGCCCGAGACCGGCCAGGAAGCGGAACGCGCCGAAAATCTCCCAACTCGGCGCGACCGCGCACAAGACGCTGAACACCGACAGCACGATTCCGGAGGCGAGGATCGCGCGCTTGCGGCCGATCGAATCCGCCAGGCGTCCGGCGACCAGCGCGCCGATCATCATGCCCAGGAACGCGAGTGAGCCGACCGAACCAGCCAGTGACGGCGACATGTGCCATTCGGCGATGAGCCGGGGTTGCACGGTGCCGTAAACAATGAGGTCATAGCCGTCGAAGAGGACGAAAAGCCACGCGACGATGACAGCGGATACCTTTTTCACGATATCTCCTTGCGGGTGCGGCCCGGCCGCGAAGCGGGAATGGACACCGCCGGTGGCGAAGGAATCGGCCGGGCTGTGTGGCCGGAGCACTGTCGAGCTGAATGGCCCCGGATTGAGCGGCGGTCAGAGCCAGACGGGGATGTCCGGCAGACCGGTGCCCGGCGAGCCGAGCCGACGGGCGCCGCGGCCGGTGAGCCAGCGGGCCAGGTCAGCGCTGGCGCCGGTGACGGTCACCGCGCCGGAGCCGACGACGATCGCGCCGCGGTCCGGAGCACCGGGCCGGTCGGTCGGCAGCAGGGTCAGGTCGACCGATTCGCCGCGCCGCGCCCAGGCGGCGATGACATCGGCGATAAGCCGGTCGAGTAACGCGGGCGGGAAATCCCGGAAAGAGCCGAGATTGTCGAGATCCACGGCGTGGATCCAGACCTCCTTGGCGCGCATGTAGGCGGTTTCGCGCGCCGTGATCTTTCGCCCGTGAAAGGTGCGGACGGGTGCGTCCCACTGCTCGTCGGTGAGGTCACGCCATTCGACGTTCAACCGTGTGACGCTGTGGTCGACCAGGTTCCGCAGCGCCCGCGCGGGCAGCGTGGCGCCGAGGGCGATCTGCTCGTCGCGTTCGGTCGGTGACCCGTACATCGGCTCTTCGACACCGGTGCGCGCCCAGGTCGTCAGGTGCGCCAAGGCCCACGCGTTGTAGCCGACATGCGCGACGACATGCCGCCGGGACCAACCGGGCAGCAGGCTCGGGCCGTCGAGATCGGCATCGGAGAGCTCGTCGAGCCCGCGTCTGAAATACGCCGTGCCGCGACGGGCCAGCAGCAGGTCGTCGGCCGGGGCGTTGGCCGAGTCGTAGCGGGCGCCGTCGCGCTGCCCGGCCCGCGGGGCCGCCTGCTCGACGCCGAGCAGACGACCCTCGGCCGGCGCGTTCATGTGGTCACCTTCTCGGCGATCGTGCGGTTCGTCAGCGTGCCGATGCCGTCGATGCTGACGCTCACGGTCTGCCCGGGAGCCAGGAACACCTTGGGGGAGCGGGCGTTTCCCACGCCGCCGGGGGTGCCGGTGAGAATCACGTCGCCTGGGCTGAGCGTGATGATCGTGGAGATGTACCGCACCAGCTCCACCGGCCCGAACACCAGATCGTGAATGTCGCCGCGTTGCATCTCGGCGCCGTCGACGGCGGTGACCAACTCGGCCCCGGATGGAATCTCGTCCGGTGTCGCGAGCACCGGCCCGACCGGGGTGGAGGCCTCCCATACCTTGCCCTGCAACCATTCCCGGGTCCGGAACTGATAGTCCCGCATGGAAACATCGTTCGCGACGGTGTAACCGGCGATGGCGGCCTCGGCCGCCACCGCGCTAGCGCGGCGCACCGAGGTGCCGACGACCAGCGCCAACTCACCCTCCCAGTCGACGCTGGTGCTCTCCGGTGGCAGCACGATCTCGTCGCCCGCACCGAGCAGGCATTCGTCGAACTTGGCGAACAGCGTTGGGTATTCGGGGATGTCGCGCTTCATCTCCAGGATGTGCGTGCGGTAGTTGAGTCCGACGCAGATGATCTTTCCGGGGTGCGGAACCAGCGGCGCGTAATCGAGCGAGCCGATCTCGTGTGTCGGTCCGTTCGCCCGCTCGGCGGCGCCGAGCCCGGAGGTCCGCAGCAGCTCACCGACATCCGCGACGCCGGGGATCTCCGTCGCGATGTCACCGTCGACGCGCACCGCCGCGGTGCGTTCGGCCAGCCTGATGGTCGCCAGCCTCACCGGTCCTCACCTTCAACGAGCGTCCGCGCGAACCCGAGCTTTTCCATGATCGGTGCGTCGGAGAAATGGAACAGGTCGAGCTGGGTGTCCGCCTTGATCGAGTACGGCGTCCAGCTCGGGATGGCGACCATGTCGCCGGGCTCCAGGCGGTGCTCGCGGCCGTCCAACTCGGCCCAACCCGCGCCCTGGAAGACCTGGAACATGCCGGAACCGACCTCTCGCCGGGTCGCGGTCGCCACGCCCGCCCGCAGCCGGTGGAACTGCGCGCGGATGGTCGGCATGACATCGCCGCCGGTGGTGGGGTTGACGTAGCGGATCGCGGCGTGCCCCTGCTCGACGGTCGCCGGCTGTCCCTCGTCCTCCAGCAGCAACTGCTCGGTGAGGGCGTTGTCGGTGTACTCCCAGCGGTAGGCGCCGATGGGGGAGGAGACCGTGTCGCGGACTCCGGACAGCGGCCGCAGGCCCGGGTGGCACCACAGTCGCTCGCCGCGGGAGAACGTCGGGGTGGCGTAGTCGCTCAACCGGTCCGGCCCGAACTCGAAGAACCCGGTGTCCATGTCGTGCACGAACGGGATGTCCAGGCCGTCGATCCAGGTCATGTACTCGTCGGTCTCGTTGTGGTGGCCGTGGAAGGCCCAGCCCGGGGTGAGCAGGAAGTCGCCGCGGCTCATCCGCACCGGGTCGCCGTTCACGACCGTCCACACGCCGGAACCGTTGGTGATGAACCGGAACGCGTTCTGCGAGTGGCGGTGCTCCGGCGCGGTCTCACGCGGGCCGAGATGCTGGATGGCCGCCCATAGCGTGGGGCTGATGTAGGGGCGGCCGCCGAGGCCGGGATTGGCCAGCCCCAGGGCGCGGCGCTCGCCGCCCCGGCCGACCGGGACGAGGTGTCCGGCGCGCTCGGCCAGCGGGTTCAGCTCCGACCACTTCCACACCCACGGCACCGCCTTCGGCGTCGGTGTGGTGGGCATCAGGTCGTACATCTGCGTCCACAGTGGCTTGATGTGCTGCTCCTCGAACTCCGCGTAGAGCTGGCGCAGTTCGGGGCTGCTCTCGGGCGCCATCGCGTTGAGATCGGCGGTGCGCTCCGGGGTCTTCTCGAAGAGCTCGGTCATTGGTCGACTCCTTTGTCTTCCTTTGTCGGTCTCCTGCTGTGGGTGTCGGCTCTGGTTTCGGGCCGTGCTTACTGTTCGGTGATCACCGGGCCGTAGAGCCAGTCGATCAGCCGGTAGTCGTAGGGGTTGTGGTTGGCGAAGGTGTGGTCGCGCAGCAACACACCGCCGGTGGTGTCCTGGTGCCAAATCTCACCCCAAGATCGCGAGGTGGTCTGGACTCGGCCGCCCAGCTCGACGCGGTCCGCCTCGTAGCCGGCCCAGGCCTTCGATATGTCCTCAGTGGACCACCGGCCGTTGCCCAGCGGGACAAGGTGTTCGGTGAGCGAGGCACCGTCGAGCAGTGACTGGCCGGCGCCCTGCGCGAGGTACTGCAGGGTGGCGTGCGCGGCGTCGCCGAGCAGCGCGACCCGCCCTCGGGTCCACGAGCTCAACGGCCTGCGGTCGGCCATCGGCCAGCCGCGCGCCATGCCGAGCGCCTTGGGAGCGTTGGCGACGAACGGATACATCGGTGCGAAGGCGTCCAGCATCTCCTCCGGGCCACCCCAGTTCACGTCGCCGCGCACGTAGCCGGGCGAGCGGAACACGGCCACCTGGTTGTATTCCGTCCGATTCCGCAGCGGGTACTGCACGAGATGCAGACCGGGCCCCATCCAGCACACGACCTCGTCGAGGCTGACGGTCGGATCGACCTGCTCGATCGGGATGGTGCCGCGATAGGCGGTGAACCCGGTCGGCTGCGGGTCGTCGCCGACGAAACGGCGGCGGACAACGGAATGCACGCCGTCCGCGGCGAGCAGCACCTGGCCCTGGTAGACGAATCCGTCCTCGGTGGTCACAGAGACGGCGTCGCCCTTGTCGGCGAAGTCCACGACCTTCTTCGAGGTCAACAGTTGGACGTTCGGGCAGGCGCGCGCGGCGTTGGCGAGGGCCTGCAGGAGATCATTGCGGTGGATCACGACGTACTTGCCACCGTAGCGTTTTTCCATGTCGTCGCAGTCCAGGTGGGTCAGTCGTTTCCCCGTCCTGGCGTTGCGGAAGACCAGCCGTTTCGGGAAGACCGCGAGATCGCGTACCGCGTCGAAAACGTCTTCCTGTTCGAGCATTCGGGTGATGTTGGGGCCGAGCTGCAAGCCGTAGCCGCCCTCGGCGAACTCTGGCTCCCGCTCCAGCAGTGTCACCGAGATCCCACGCCGACCAAGCATGAGAGCCGCACCGACACCGCCGATACCACCGCCAGTAATCAGAACCTGGCTGTCTGTCATCAGGATTCGCCTCCCGACTCAGCGCCAGAGAGCGCCTTTGCCCTCCGGGTATGAGCCGGACGGTAGTTACGGATTTTTGTAACCCGCAACACAGTCCTACAATTTTTGCGTGATGCGGAAAGAGTCACCGGACGACCACGACCTGTCCCGGAGCCCGTCACGGATCACCTCCGTGGACCGCGCGATGACCCTGTTGCGCCTGCTCATGGAGCGTGGCGAGCTCGGCGTCAGCGACGCGGCGGCCGAGCTTGGGGTCGCGCCGTCCACCACCCACCGGCTGCTCGCGACCATGGCGGACCACGGTTTCGTCGCGCACGGGCCCGGACGCCGTTACCGCCTCGGCCCGCTGCTGTCGTCCCAGCCGCAGGAACGCTCCGCCGCGGCACTGATCGAGCTGCTACAGCCGGTGCTCCGGGAACTCTTCAACACGATCGGTGAGACCGTGCACCTGATGATGCTGGCCGGCGCGGACATCCGGTTCATCGACGGCATCGAGGGTCACCAGGCACTGCGGATCGGGCTCCGGATCGGCGCTCGGCTGCCCGCGTACTGCACGTCGGGCGGCAAGGCGATGCTCGCCGAGCTGGACGACGAGGTCGTGGCCGCGTTGCACGCCCGGGGACTGCGGCCGTGGCCGGGACGCAAGCTGCGGACACTGCCCGAGCTGCAACGGGAACTCGCGCAAATCCGCGCGACCCGCATCGCGTACAACCAGGGCGAGAGCGAGCGCGGCGTCCGGGCGCTCGGCGTCGCCGTCGGCCCGGTCGACGGCCGCCCGGTCGCGGGGATCACCGTGTCGCTGCCCGCCGATCGCTACGCCGAGGTCGACGAACGCGAGCTGATCCGTGCCCTGTTGAAGGCCCGCACCCAGGCCCGCCGATTGTTGTAGGCGGGTGGCTAGTGGTTTTGTCGTTGCCAGGTTCGTAGAAGGGCGAAGGCCAGGCCGCGCACACCGCTGTTGGGATCATCGACCAGGGCCTGAAGCACATCAGTCGCACGATCGGCGGCGCCGTGGTGCAGCAGGTGCCCGGCGGCGGCGTAGCGCACCTGGGGCGACTCGTTGTCCAACAATGGCAACAACATGGCCTGAACGGCTTCCTGACCTTGTGTAGCCAGGCTGTCGACCAGCTTGTCCGCCGTCTCCACCTGCCGGTTGGCCTTGGGAACATCCGGTTGTGCTTGGTTGATCGCTACCCACTCGGCCGCCACCAGGTCGCAGAACCGTTGGCGGGCTTCGTCAATGTCCAGTTCGCTGGTCACGATGTTCCCTTCTTTCTCATCTCATCCTCGATGTTCATGGTGCCGATAGCGTACTGGTCGTCCCAACTTGTCCCGTTCAGGGAGTTGCGGAGTGTCTGCTTTGTTCCTGGAACCTTCGTCGAGTAGAGCGCACTGATTTTCCGGTGTGCCTCGACGGGTATCCAGACAAGGTTGTCGGTGCTGTTGATTCGGCTGGGGGCGAAGCCACTTCGGTGCGACAGCCCTTGCGCGCGTTCCACGACGTGATGCAATTCGTGTCCCGGTCGGGAACCGAGCGCCCGTCTCGCGGCTTCGTACGACGGATACGACACGACCTTGCCGGTTTCCTCGGCCACGGTCTTCCAGGAACGGGCGGCCGGCGATGGTGTATTGGACTGGCCCTGCGCTGGACGTGGGACAGTAGGTGCCCGGGGTGGTGGGTCGGCTGACTGAGGGTCGCTTCAACCGGCGCCCTGCTGCGCGCGGATCGCCGCTTCTTCCAATTTCTGCTTGAGCAGGGCCAGCAGGGATGTGGTCTGGCGTGCCTGGTCGGCGATGCTGGCGGTGTGTTGCCGCAGTTCTTCGCCAAGCTGCCCGCCCGCTTGGAGGATGTACTGCTGCACTCCTTCCAGTTCCTGTTCGATGCCGGCCGCATACTGCACCGGCACTAACTCGGCGGCCGCGCTGAATGCCTGGGCGGCCTCGTCCATGTGCCCCATGAGCACACACCTGTCCTCTCGTATCGTTCCATGATTGGCGGAGCCCAGATCAGGTCGGTGGGCTCGGAAAAGTGTGGGTGGAGTATCGAAAGTCGGTATTACCGGCAGTTCCGCAGTGGGGTATTCGTCGGAGTACTCGGTGGTGGGTGTGTTGGTGGGCCAGGCGAGTCGGAGGGCATAGCCGGCTCGGGCGAGGCGGTCGAGTAGTTCCAGCGCGGACGGTCCGGGTGCGTGTGTGTGGCTGTGTCGCCCGTATGCCTGGGCCGTTTCGTCGGGTGTGGCTTCATGCCTGTGGGTCACCGACTGTCCTGGGATGTTGGTGGGTGAGGTCAGGCTGGTCGGGCGTGGCCGGCGCGGACGGGAAGGAGTCGACGTCCGCGCCGGCCACGCGCGCGGGCGGCCGAGAATGTGACCGAACTCGATCGGCCGTCCGCATGAGGCCACCGCCACGCGGAGGCGGTGCGGGCGGTGGCCGGGTCCGGGGGATCAGGGCGGTGCGGCCAGGCATCGCTCGCAGGGCATGCCACCGATGTGGTCAAGGGGTTCCGCCTGCCCCGGCCGGAACCTCACACCGCAGCGGGCGACCAGAACGCCTGGGATACCGTCTGCCGGCCGCACGGGCACCAGGTGAACGACACGATCGCGCTCACCGACCGTGCCCGGCCGAAACCGAACCAGAAGGACAGCAGAGCCGTTTTCGTCCAACGTGGACTGCTTGGCGCTGATCGACTGGTTCGGCATCAGGCACTTCGCTGCTGTGTCGGTTCCGAGACAGTGGCAATCGCTGTGGCCATGTGGAGGGCGTGTTCGGCCAGCGCTTGCAGGAAGGTCACTGACTGTTCCCGATCGCAGCCGGCGCGGTGCACGAAGTCGACCCGCGCGGACCCGTCAGCAGCCAACACATACAACCGCACGTCGCTCGCGGATTGGTACAGATCGATGCCAGCGTCGGCGTCGGTACCGAGAATGACCGAGGCTTCCATGAGCTGTCGCCCCATGAACGGGATCCTCCTTGGGTTCGTTGGAACACGGCGGGGCCGAGGTTGTGACCGACAGCAGAAGGAGTCGCCCCCGGCTCCGCCGTGAGATTCAGGGCCGTAGTGAGTTCGTCTCACTCCGTGATCACGAGCATGGCCATTGGACGCAAGGAGCGAAACGACGCCTAGGCATGCGGCCCCGTCCGCGATATGCGCGGCACGTATATCGGCTGGACACGACAGGTCTTCGATCGCATACACTGAGCTAAACTGGGTGGAAGGAGCGCTGCACATGGCGGGAACATCACGTGTCTGCAACCGGTGCGGAGCGCGGCTAGCCACTGATCAGACCGGCCCGTTGTGTAGTCCGTGCGCGCACACGCAGAGCACTCCAGACGAACCGCCTTCCGTCGGCGCTGAGTTCTGGCAACGTTCCGCCGTCTCCGATGCCCTGCGAGCACGGCACTTCGGACGGCTCTTTCGTGCCTACCGGCAAGCCCTCGGACCGGAGTTCACCCAGACGACGCTGGGTCGGTGGCTCGGTATGACTCAAGCCCAGGTCAGCCGTTTGGAACGCGCCCAAACACCTCCATCGGATCTGCAGAAGCTGCAACGATGGGCTTCTGTGCTGCGAGTCCCGCCCGCCTTGTTGTGGTTCGCGATTGCCCACGCGCCAGCGAAAGCCTGCGGACAGGCCAATCCAGATACGCTGGATGACGTGCGCCGACGAGACTGGTTGAAGCTCACCGGAGCAGCCGCTGCCGTGGCGACTTCGAGCGCCTTCACCGACGCACCGTGGCAGCGGCTCGCTGAGACCCTGTCCGGACGCCGAGCCGCCGATGCCTCTACAGTCACCATGATCGAAGCGCGCACCGCCGGATTCTTTCGGACAGAAGAAACGATGCCTGCCCGGGAGCTGATCATCTCGCTGAAAGCTCATCATCGCTCGCTGCGCCAGCTGGTCAAGTCCACTGAGAGCGAAGACTTGCGGCGGAGGTTGATCTCTTCGATCGGGGAAACAGAAGCGCTGGCCGGTTGGACGCTGTTCGACCTGCAACGGCCACAAGAAGCTATCCGGGTCTATCGAGACGCACTGGAATCAGCTCGGCAGGCGGGGGACGATGCATTAGGCGCCTGTGTGCTCGGCTATTGGAGCTATCTTCTCAGCTCGCGAGGCGATGCCAGCGGTGCGGTCCGGATGTTGGAAGGCGCATCGGAGCGAGTACGAGGATCAGCGGCCGCCACCCAAGCTTGGGTCACGGCCCGCCAGGCAGAAGAACAAGCCCAGATGGGGGACGTGAACCCCGCATTGCGGTGCCTGGACAGTGCGATCACCATTTTCGACTACGCGAGCCCATCGACAGAGCGGCCCTGGACCGGTTTCTTCACGCCGAGCCGTCTCGGCAGCCTGGCCGTATCGACCTACACCCGGCTGTCTCACCCGGACACCGAAAGCGTTGCAAGCAACCTGCTTGCGTCGCTGGCCCCGACTGAGAACAAGGTGAAGGCACTCGTCCTAGCCGACCTTGCGGTGGCGGCTGCCCGCAGCGGCGACCTGGACCGCGTGCAGCCACTGGCTAACCGGTCGGCGCCGCTGGCGGTCCATACTGAGGCGAGCCTGGCCATTGATCGGCTGTGGGAGGTCGTAGAACTGCTCCCGGGTTCATCGACCGGTACTGCAGGTCAGACCCGGGAACAGATCACCGAGCAACTTCTTGGTGCGAGAGCCTAGGCGCGGGTCTCGTCGGTCAGCCACTGAAGGTATTCGGTGCTACCACCCTGGATGGGTGTGGCAACGATTTCCGGTACGTCGTAGGAGTGGTGGGACTTGATGTAGTCCACCAGGGCAGCCACCCGATCGGCGGCCGTCTTGATCTCCACTCGCCACTCCTGATCAGTCTGAACCTCGTTCTCCCACCGATAGACGCTGGTGATCGGTCCGACGATCTGTGCGCAGGCGCCCAGTTTTGCGTCCACCACGCCCGATGCCAGCGTCCGGGCTGCACCCTCGCTGTCCGTCGTCGAAGAGACGATCACGTGATCAACCGACATGATCCGAGGGTACCGTCCAGGCGTCACCGGCGGCACCGGGAAGATGGCGGTATGCGCTTTGCGATCACCGGACATCGGGAGCTGCCGGAGCCGACGGTTCGCCGCTCAGAGTGACGTGCGGTGCGTTGAGGTCGGCCGCGTACCGCACTGCGTAGTCTTGATCGAAAATGGGGCCAATGAGCCGGATTGCCCGTCCGAGGTGCTTGGCTGCTCTGACGGCGAGGTGGGGCGCCTTCTGGCTGTCGATTCGGCCGAGCCAGACCAGCTCACTGCCCCGCACGGCCGGCGGCGGTGTCTCCTCGCCCAAACCGAACTGCACGCTCAGTGCCTGGGCCGGCCTGTGATCGGCGTACCGCGTCAGCATCTCTGGCGAGTAGCAGAACAGTCGAGACCGATCACCATCGAAGGCATCAGGTAGGTGGTGGAAGTCAGGATCGTCGTCGACCTGCCGGACACTGGCCCTCCGCTGGCCAGACAGCTTGTCCAACTCGGCCAGGTCAAGCTGGTAGCCGCGACGGGCCAACTTCCGCACCGCATCGGTGGCCGGATCAAGCAATACGCGTGGATCGTGCATCAGTAACTTCCCTGCTAGAGAATCAGCCCTGCCCAGGCGACCAGCCTATCTGGCCACTTCATTGTCGTACGGTCGACTGGTCATCACCTGCCATCAACCATCTCTTGGTAATACCGATTGCTGAGATGGGGGCCGAAGCAGGTGGAGCGAATGAACGGTGACCTGCGCTATCGGGGTGACCGGCGCCCGGGCAGGCACAACCCGAGGAACCGGACGGAACCAGCTAGCCGCGGGTTTCGTCGGTCAGCCACTGGAGGTATTCGGCGCTGCCGCCCTGAATGGGGGTCGCGATGATTTCCGGCACGTCGTAGGAGTGGTGGGACTTGATGTAGTCGACCAGCTCCGGCACTCGGTCCGCGGCCGTCTTGATCTCGACCCGCCACTCCTGGTCGGTCTGGACCTTGTTCTCCCACCGGTAGACGCTGGTGATCGGTCCGACGATCTGGGCGCAGGCGCCGAGTCTGGCCTCCACCACCCCGGAGGCCAGCACTCGGGCGGCGTCCTCGCTGTCCGTCGTGGACGACACGATCACGTGATCAACGGGCATGTTCGGAGGGTACCGCCGCAGGCCGAGACGAAGGGCAATCACGTGGGGGCCGTTCGTCACTGGCGATTTCCGGCGCCGGATAGCAATGCTGACATTGGCGACAGTTCCGATGGAGAGGCGGTTGCTATGGGTGAGCGGGAAGATCACCAGGCTTCGACCGAGTCCCGCCGGGACGTGGGCGCCCGGCCCCCGACCCGACATGGCCATGAGGAACAGATTCAGCGTTACCTCGGTGCTGCCCTGTACGGGGACCTGAAGGAGGAAGGGGAGACCGAGGCCCAGCGTAAGGCGAGGGTGCGCAAGGAGAAGCTCACGGGCCACAAGCCCAGCGAGGAAGCGGCTGACGAACCGGAGAAGCCGACCGATCAGGACAAGACCGAAGACTGACACCAGGACCCACCGGGCCGTATCGAGCGGAATGAACCCTCGACACGGCCCGGTTTCATGTGTTCGCCACGAGGAACCGGTCATCTGAGACCGGAGACCCCGCTGACCAGCGGCTGGTGATCGTGGTGATGGAGCGCGAAACACAACCGTTACGAAACGCCACGCGCGCGCAACACGATCAAGTTCACTGAGAGGCAAACTGTTCTCTTGTCAGGAGACGCCACAGGCGCAACGAGAGCACAACCGACCGAACCCCTGGAGCTGCGATGACAATCGATGTCTCCGCCCCCGCCGGCAGAACGGACTCCTCCGCGGCCGAATCGCCAGCCCCGTCCGGCGAACTCGGCGCCCGGGCGCGCGCGGACGGCGTGCGGTTCCTGCTTGCCACGTTCGTGGATCTGACCGGCAAGCCGTGCGCGAAGCTCGTCCCCATCGAGGCGGTTGACGAGCTGGAGTTCGAGGGTGTCGGCTTCGCCGGATACGCGGTCGGCGCCATCGGCCAGCAGCCCAGTGACCCGGACCTGGTCGCCGTCCCGGACCCGGCCAGCTACACGCTGATTCCGATGGTGCGGGAGGGGCTGGCCCTCGTGCACTGCGATCCGGATGTGGAGGGCAAGCCCTGGCCGTTCGCTCCCCGAGTGATCCTCAAGACGCTGCTCGCCCAGGCGGCCGCCCGGCAACTGGAGCTGTTCGCCGGCGCCGAGATCGAATACTTCCTGGTCAACCGGGCCGCCGACGGCAGCCTGCGGCCCGCCGACGGCCGCGACGTGGCATCTCAGCCCTGCTATGACGCGCGCGGCCTGACCAGGATGTACGACCATCTCACCGGCGTGTCGGCGGCGATGAACACCCTCGGCTGGGGCAACTACGCCAACGACCACGAGGACGCCAACGGCCAGTTCGAGCAGAACTTCGCCTACGCCGACGCGCTCACCACGGCCGACCGGGTGATCACCGCCCGGTACCTGATCTCCACCCTGGCCGAGCGGCGCGGCATGACCGCCACGTTCATGCCCAAGCCGTTCGCCGACAAGACCGGCACCGGCATGCATCTGCACCTGTCGCTGTGGCATGACGGCGTCGCGCTGTTCCCGGAGGACGACCGCGACTTCGGCCTGTCCGAGACGGCCCATCGATTCCTCGCCGGAATCCTGGAACACGCGCCCGGGATGCAGGCCGTGCTCGCCCCGACCGTCAACTCCTACAAGCGCACCGGCGCGACGTCGACCACGTCCGGAGCCACCTGGTCGCCGCGCCGGGCCAGCTACGGCGGCAACGACCGCACCCACTTCATTCGCATTCCCGACGGGAACCGGATCGAACTGCGCGGCGCGGACGGCGCGGCCAACCCGTATCTCGCGCTGGCCGTCACACTCGCCGCGGGACTGGACGGTATCGACCGCGAGCTCAACCCGGGCGCTCCAGGCGCGGGCGCTCCGGGCGCCGCGGCCCGTCCGGAACTCCCGCCGACCCTGTTGCACGCGGTCGAGGCGCTGGGCGCCGACCCGGTCGTGCGGGGTGCGCTGGACGCGGCCGGGCCGGGCATCGCGGACTACTTCGCCGCGCTCAAGCGCGCGGAGTTCCTGGACTGGCACTCGACGGTCGGCGGTTGGGAACACGACCGCTACCTGACCGCCTTCTGAACCAGCCCTTTCCAATCTCTCTGACCGAACGCTGATCCGAACATGAAGGGAGAGGCCCATGTGCGGGATCGTCGGACTGCATCTGCGCGACCCTGGCCTGTATCCGAAGCTGGGGCGTCTGCTGGAGACCATGTTGTCCCAGGTGGTCGAGCGCGGACCGGACTCGGCGGGGGTGGCCGTCTACGGCGACCACCGGCGCTGTCCACCCGGTCATGCCGCGGTCTCGGTGCTGTTGGGCGACACCCCTCGGTCCGTGGTGGCGGGCCTGTTCGAGGACATGGTGATCACCAGGGCGGGCGCGACGACGATCGTCGCCGCACCCGTCTCGGTGGCCGAGCTGGTCGCGGCGGTGCGGTCCGCCGCGCCGGACGCCCTGATCGTCGGCTCCGGCCGTGATCTGACCGTCTACAAGGGAATCGGAGATCCACGCGCGCTGGCCGCGACCTACGACCTGGCCTCGGCCCGCGGCTGGCAGGGCCTGGCACACACCCGGATGGCCACCGAGTCAGCGGTCACTCCCGAGGGCTGCCACCCGTTCTCCGTCGGTCCGGACCAGTGCCTCGTCCACAATGGATCGTTCGCCAACCACGCCACCATCCGTCGTGAGCTGATGGCGGAGGGGATCACGTTCGACTCGGCGAACGACTCGGAGGTCGGCGCCCGATTCGTCGCCGCGCGGCTGGCCGCCGGCGAGGACCTGGAGAAGGCGCTGCGCGCGTTGTGTGAGCGCTTCGACGGTTTCTACACCCTGCTGGTGACCAGCGCCGACGGTTTCGCCGTGGTGCGCGACGCGATCGCCTGCAAGCCCGCGATCATCGCCGAGACCGACGCCTGGGTCGCGATGGCATCCGAGTACCGGGCCCTGGCCGGGCTACCCGGCATCGCCGACGCCGAAATCTACGAGCCCGAGCCGGAAAGGGTCTACGCATGGACGCGCTGACACCAACAGGAACAGCAACCGCGACGGCATCCACTGTGGACCTGGCCGAGTCCTCGGTCCGCGCGCTGAACGAGGAACTGCACGCGCCGAGCCACTCGCGCTACGAGGTGCTGCGCCCGCGCGGCGCGCACGCGCTCGCGGCCGGCGTGCACGACCCGGTCACCATCGACATCCGTGGCAACGCCGGCTACTACTGCGCCGGCATGAACGACGGCGCGACGATCACGGTGCACGGCAACACCGGCACGGGCGTCGCCGAGAACATGATGTCCGGCCTGGTGCGGGTGCGCGGGGACGCCTCCCAGTCGGCCGGCGCCACCGGCCACGGCGGGCTGCTGGTGATCGAGGGTTCGGCGTCGATGCGCTGCGGCATCTCGATGAAGGGCATCGACATCGTGGTGGGCGGCGACATCGGCCCGATGAGCGCGTTCATGGCGCAAGCCGGACGGCTCGTGGTCTGCGGCGACGCCGGCTCCGGACTCGGTGACTCGATCTACGAGGCACGTATCTACGTCCGGGGCAAGACCGGTTCGCTGGGCGCCGACTGCATCGAGAAGCCGATGCGCGACGAACACCTCGCCGAGCTGTCCGAGCTGCTCACGGCGGCCGGGATGCCATACGCACCGACCGAGTTCCGCCGCTACGGCTCGGCCCGCGCCCTGTATCACTTCGCCGCGCACAATTCCGACCAGTACTGAGGGATTCACATGACCTTCGATCCCGCCGCTCGCGGCCTACGCGAGTCCGCCACCTTCGACCGGGCCACGATCGCCGGCATCCAGCGTGCCGCCGAGACCGGCATCTACGACATTCGCGGCTGGGGCTCCAAGCGGAAGCTGCCGCATTTCGACGACCTGCTTTTCCTGGGCGCGTCGATGTCCCGGTATCCGCTGGAGGGGTATCGCGAACGCTGCGACACCGATGTGGTGTTGGGTGATCTCCGCGTGAAATACCCGCTGCACCTGGACATTCCGATCACCATCGCCGGGATGAGTTTCGGCGCGCTGTCCGCGCAGGCCAAGGAGGCGCTGGGACGCGGCGCCAGCGAGGTCGGCACGTCGACCACGACCGGCGACGGCGGCATGACCCCGGAGGAACGCGGCCAGTCGAAGTACCTGGTGTACCAGTACCTGCCGTCTCGCTACGGCATGAACCCGACCGACCTGCGCAAAGCCGACGCGATCGAGGTCGTGCTCGGTCAGGGCGCCAAGCCCGGCGGTGGCGGCATGCTGCTCGGCCAGAAGATCTCCGACCGGGTCGCCGACATGCGCACCCTGCCGGCCGGCATCGACCAGCGCTCCGCGAGCCGGCACCCGGACTGGACCGGGCCCGACGACCTGGCCATCAAGATCCAGGAACTGCGTGAGATCACCGACTGGGAGAAGCCGGTCTACGTGAAGATCGGCGCGTCCCGCACCTACTACGACGTGAAGCTCGCGGTCGCGGCGGGCGCGGACGTGGTGGTCGTGGACGGCATGCAGGGCGGCACCGCCGCCACCCAGGAGGTGTTCATCGAGCATGTCGGCATCCCGACGCTGGCCGCGATTCCGCAGGCCGTCCAGGCGCTGACCGAGCTCGGCCTGCACCATCGGGTCCAGTTGATCGTCTCCGGTGGCATCCGTTCCGGCGCCGACGTGGCCAAGGCGATCGCGCTGGGCGCCGACGCCGTGTCGATCGGCACCGCCGCGCTGATCGCGCTGGGCGACAACGACCCGCGCTGGGCCGCCGAGTACGAGAAGCTGGGCTCCGCGCCCGGGTACTACGACGACTTCCAGGACGGTCGCGACCCGGCCGGGATCAGCACCCAGGATCCGGAGCTGGCGGCTCGGCTCGACCCGGTCGAGGCCGGCCGGAAGCTGGCCAACTACCTGCGGGTGATCACCATGGAGGCCCAGACGATCGCCCGCGCCTGTGGAAAGTCGCATGTCAGCCGGCTGGAACCGGAGGACCTGGTGGCGCTGACCATCGAATCCGCCGCGATGGCCCGGGTGCCGCTGGTCGGCACCGACTGGATCCCGGGGGCGACCCGATGACGGCCAGCCGAGACAGCGGCGCCGAGGTCGTGATCGTGGGCGGCGGCCTGGAGGGCACGGCCGCCGCCTGGGCGCTGGCCAGTCGCGGTGTCACCGACGTGATCGTGTGCGAACGCGACACGGTCGCGTCCGGCGGCACCGGCAAGTCCAGCGGCGTCGTGCGCTGCCACTACGGCGTGTCGTCGCTGGCCGCGATGGCCAACCACGCCCTGGACCTGTTCGAGAACGCCCGGGAGATACTCGGCACCGACATCGGGTTCCACCAGACCGGTTATGTCGTCGGTGTCGGCCCGGAGAACGTCGAACCGCTGCGGGCCAGCCTCGCCGACCAGCGGGCCGTCGGGGTGCGCACCGAGGAGATCGACCGCGCCGAGGTCGCCAAGCTCTGGCCGGTCGCCGACCTGGACGACTTCGCCGCGTTCGCCTGGGAACCGCGCGGCGGCTTCGGTGACGCCTACTCCACCGCCCAGGCGTACGCGGCGGCGGCTCGCCGCGAGGGCGTGCTGATCCGGCAGGGCACCAAGGTCACCGAGATCATCGTCCGTGGTGAGCGCGCCACCGGGGTGAAACTGGCCGACGGGTCCGTGATCGACGCGGGCACCGTCGTCGTCGCGGCCGGGCCGTGGTCGGTGCCGCTGCTGGCCGCGCACGGCATCGACCTGCCGATCAGGATCCACCGGGCGCAGCTCGTGCTCGTCGACCCGCACGTGGACCTGCGCGCCGCGCCGGTGTTCTCCGACCTGGTGTCGCTGCAGTACATCCGGCCCGAGGTGTCCGGCGAGATCCTCTTCGGCAACAGCGACCTGTCCACCCTGCACCCGGCCGACCCGGACTCCTATGCCAACCGGGCAGACGAGGACTTCCTGGAGGTCGCGGTCGGCAAGATGGCGCACCGGTTCCCCGGACTGACCGAGGCCACGGTGTCCAGCAGCTATGCCGGCTGCTACGACATCACCCCGGACTTCAACCCGGTCATCTCGGAAACCCCGATCGCCGGCCTGATCGCGGCGGCCGGATTCAGCGGTCACGGGTTCAAGATCTCGCCGTCGGTGGGGACGCTGATCGCGGACCTCGTGACGGACGGCAAGAGCCGGGAGCCGGATGTGCCGGAGTCGGACTTCCGGCTGTCCCGCTTCGCGGAGGGCGTGCTGCTGCGCAGCCCGCACCCATACCAGGGCGCGGGGGAGATCCGGTGACCGACGGGCGGGCCGACGCCGTGACGGACGGCCTGACCAGTCCAATGACCGAGGGTGGCGACAACCTGGCGGTATGCTTCGCCGGTGGGTGGTCAGCGGTGAGCGAGTCCGGACGGCGATCCGCGAGACCGGCCAAACCCGACCATGGTCCGGCCGCGCGTGAGGTCGACCGGCCGGCACCCAAACAGGGGCGCCTGGAACGCGCGATCGCCCAGCAGGTTCGGCGACTGCGCCGGCAACACCAACTGACGCTGGCGGAAACCGCCGCGCGGACCGGTGTTTCCGTCGCGATGCTCTCGAAGATCGAGAATGCCTCGATCTCGTGTAGTCTCACTACCCTCGAAAAGCTCGCGGACAGTTTCGACGTGCCGGTCACCTCGCTGTTCCGCGGTGCTGACGATCAACGCGAGGCGGTGTTCACGCCGGCCGGCACCGGTGCGCGCATCGTCCAGCGCGGCACCCGGGTGGGACACGACTACACACTGTTGGGCGCGCTGCGCGGACCACACAAGCGAATGGAAGCCCATATCGTTACGCTCACCGAGCGTAGCGAGGAGTTTCCACTTTTCCAGCACCCGGGCACCGAACTGCTGTACATGCTCGAAGGTGAAATG
>DASVLX010000288.1:0-6305 GCA_036384655.1 Pseudonocardiaceae bacterium | reverse complement strand
GAGCACCCCGCCGGGTGCCTTCGGCACGGCGGCCGCGGTGACCGCGACCAGCCTGGAGGTGCAGAACCCCAGCACCGGCCAGGTGACCGTCAACTTCACGTCGTCCACCAAGTTCACCAACACCGTCTCCGCGACGCTCGCCAATGTGACGGTCGGCGAATGCGTCGAGGTCAACGGAACCTCGACCGGCAGCGGTGCCGTCACCGCGACCACGGTGGTGCTCAGTCAGCCGGGCTCGAACGGCTGCGCGGAGGGCGCCGGGCAGGGCGCGGGCGGCTTCGGCGGCGGCAACGGCACCCGGTTCAGCCGGCCCAGCGGCGCCTCCCGGCCGAGCGGAACGCCACCAACCCGGCGCTCCGGCGCGAACGGCGACATCGGTCGCGCGTTCGGCTCGGTCACCGCGGTCAACGGCAACACGTTCACGGTGAAGGGCGTGACCAGGGCGGCCGGTTCGTCAAGGGTGTCCGGCACGGCCACTCCGACCGCGTCCGGTACCCCTACACCGACCACCACGCCGACCACCACAACGGTCACGGTGACCGGTTCGACCACCTACACCCAGACGGTCAGTGCCACATCCAGTGCGCTGGCGGTCGGTGAATGCATCGCGGCGGTCGGGCCGAGCGACGACACGGGCGCGGTGACCGCGACATCGATCACGATCAGCAAGGCGGGAGCGAACGGCTGCGGCTACGGCATGGGCGGCCGGCAGTTCGGTGGGGCGGGTGCCACGACCAATGGCTGACCAGCAACAACAGCAACAACAAACCGCTCGCAGCGGACGCACCCGGGCCCGGCGGGTGCGCAACCGGCGGCGACTGATCATCGGCGGGGTGGTGCTGGTGGTCGTGCTCGGTGGCGCGGGCGCGGCCTGGGCGGCGACCCGGCCGTCCGGTCCGAACTACCGCACCGCCACCGCGGTCGCCGGCACGGTCACCAGCACGCTCGACCTGACCGGCACCATCGAGCCGGTCAGCGAGGCGACCGTGAGTTTCCCGGTGACCGGCCAGGTCGCCTCGGTCGCCGTGACCCAGGGCCAGCAGGTCACCGCAGGCCAGACGCTCGCGCAGCTCAACACCACCAGCATGGCCAGCGAGTTGGACTCCGCTCAGTCGTCCGTGGCCACCGCCCAGGCGAAGCTCGCGTCCGATCAGACCAGCCAGACGTCGACGGTCGGCGGCAGTGGCAGCAGTAACAGCGGCAGTGGCTCGTCGGCCACGCTCGATCCGCCAGCGTCGAGCGGCATCGACGCGAGCCTGCTCGCCAGCCTGAACAACGGGCAGGCCGCGGTCCGCAAGGCACAGTCCACAGTGGATGCCGATATCGAGCTCGCGAAGGCGGCGGTGCGCCAGGAAGACAGCGCCTGTGGCCCGGTGATCCAGTCGTTGGGCGCCACGGCGACCGCGACGACCGGGTCCAGCGCCGAATCCTCTTCCGCAGCCCCGAGCACCTCCCCGAGTTCCTCATCGACGGCATCCTCGGCGGCAGCGTCGGGATCATCCGGGCCGTCCGCCGCCGACGCGGCCAACTGCGCCAACCTGCTGCAGCAGGCGCTGGACACCGAGAGCCACACCTCGACCGACGAGCAGGCATTGGAGTCCGCCGAGGCGGCGCTGACCACGTCGTTGAACAAGGCGTCCGCCGAGGTGCAGCAGGCCGCCAAGAGCTCGTCGGCGGCATCCAGCTCCTCGTCCAGTTCCTCCCGGAGCGGCAGCGGTTCCGCCTCGAACGGGTCGAACAACTCGTCCAACGGTTCTTCGACGGGATCGCACGGCAGCGGACCGGCGTCGGCCGCGCAGATCGCCGCCGACCAGGCCCAGGTCGACGCGGCCAACGCGCAACTGGGCAGCGTGCGGCAGGATCAGGCGGCCGCGACGCTGGTCAGCCCGATCGCCGGCACGGTCGCCCAGGTCAACCTGGCCGCCGGCCAGTCCGTGTCGGCCGGTTCGAGCAGCGCCACGATCGTGGTGATCGGCCCGGGCACCAGCGAGGTGACCACGGCGGTGACCGACATCCAGGTCGGCCAGGTCAAGCCGGGCGACCCGGCATCGGTCACGCCGGATGGCGCCAGTAAGCCGATCACGGGCACGGTGACCGCGATCGGCGCGCTGGGCAGCACCACGTCGTCCGGCTCGGCGAGCTTCCCGGTGACGATCTCGCTGAGCCCGACCAGCACTCCCCTGTTCACCGGTGCCAACGCGGCCGTGTCCATCACGCTGGGCAGCACGAAGGCGGCGGTGACCGTGCCGACGTCGGCGGTCCACACGGTCAGCTCGGTGAGCATCGTCGAGGTGCTGAAGAACGACAAGGCCACCGCCGTGCCGGTCAAGCTCGGCATCAGCGGCGCCACCGTCACGCAGGTGACCTCGGGACTGTCGGTCGGCGACCAGGTCGTGCTGGCCAATCTCAGCGAGGCGCTGCCGACGTCGGGCAGCACCAACGCCCGCTCGGTCGTCGGCGGCGCGCTGGGCGGCGGCGCCGGAAGCACGGCCGGCGGCGGGCTCCGCAACGGCACCGGCGGTGCCCGTAGCGGCGGCTGAGCCGGTACCCAACGGGTAGTCCGAACGGGCCGCGCACCGGTCGTCAATGGCGACGGCGAGGTGCGCGGCTCGCGGTCTAGGGTGGGGAATCGCCCCAGGTCATAACACTAGAGCGCCTAGTTCGATCGGACAATCGATTCAAGCGCCGCGTTGAGGTATACTCACCCTTATGAGCGAAACCACCCCTGGAGCGGAACTTCTGGCCGCTGCCGTGGTTGAACGACGCCGGCATCTGCGCCTGCGTCAGCGAGACGTCGAACGCGCCACCGGAGTATCGGTCGCGGTGCAGCGCGCCATCGAGCACGCCGAGCGGCCCAACCCGCAGCGCAAGACCATCAACGGCCTGGACAGGGCACTGCGGTGGCCGGCGGGGGCCACCAAGGCTCTGCTCGATAACGGCATGCCGCCCTACCCCGGCAGCGCGGCCGTCGATATCCGCGTCTACGCCGGCGAACTCGTGTCCCAAGATTTCCGGTCCGTCCACGAGGTGGTCGCCGAGACCGCCGCCGCGTTGCGCAGCCTGCCGAACACGGTGCCGCCGGCGGAACTGGGTCCCGTGGTCATCGAGTTGGCGCGGCACTGCAACCTCGATCTCGCCGAGCTGTTCGCCTCGCCAACGAGGACCGCCGCGGTACCGAGGACCACGGCGCGGGTGCCGGCCCGAGCGGCCAGGCCCACCCGGGCGAATCACACCACCCCGGTCGTCGCCACGCGCGCCTACGGAGCTGATATCGACGTCCACCACTGGGTGCCCTAGGCCCCTTCGGGAGCCGGAGGCTCGTGGACGGTGCGTCGCAGGGCGGCCGTGCTGTCGTGGGTGAATGGTCGGCCGTCCAGGTTCCAGCTCCACGAGATCGTCGGCGTGATCCGCAGGTAGGGAGCGGCGCCGAAGCGTCCCGGCCGCTCGACGAGCTCGGCCACGCCGTAGACCCGTAGGAAGCGCGGTGTCCACGGATCAAGGGACACCATGTCGTCGATGACCAGCGCGACCTTCTGGTTCCCGGCCCGCACGTTGCGGAACTTGCGGGTCTTGGTGATATCAAGTCCGCCCACGAAAAAGTACGTACCGTCGAACTCGTATCCGACCGGCGCCACGTCCGGCTGTCCGTCGGCGGACACCGTGGCGAGCCGGGCCAACCGCTGGGAACGCAGATAGCCGATCTCTTCGTCGGTGAAAGACATCCCGCGAGCCTCCCGTGAGCACCGAAGTGTCCTTCCACTGTCCCATCCGCCATATTGGCCGCGCCATATTGACAGCGTCAACCTGACGGCGTCATCATGGAGAACATGGAGATCAGACGGGTAGTCGCCGAGGACAGATCACTGCGCACCGAGGCGCGCGACGAGGACGGGATATGGCAGCCGGTCAAGCCGGACGTGCTCGGTTACGAATCACCGTTCCGGCCGGAATGGGAGGCCGAGGCGGCCGCGCGGCAGGGCGCCAAACCGGGCGATGTGGTGCTGCCATTCCAGCCGCTGTCGTTCCGGGACTTCATGCTCTACGAGGGGCACTACGTCGGCGCCGCGCGCGGTTTCGTCAACCGGTTCCGCCCCCGGATCGCGACGGTCGCGCGCGGGTTCGAGGGGATCAGCAGGCAGACCTTCCCCGCCTTCCGGCCGCCGAAGCGCTGGCACCGCGAGCCGATCTACTACATGAGCAACGCGCAGACCTTCGTGCCCAGCGGCACGACGGTCGGCTTCCCCGCCTACACGTCGGCGCTGGACTGGGAACTGGAGATCGGTTTCGTGCTCAAGGAGCCGCTGCTCGACGCGACCTCGCATGACGCCGAACGCGCGATCGGCGCCTTCGTGCTGATCAACGACTTCAGCGCGCGCGATGTGCAGATTCCCGAGCAGAACAGCGGATTCGGCCCCCAGAAGGCCAAGCATTTCCTCAGTTCGATGTCCGGCGTGGCGGTCACGCCCGACGAGATCCTGCCCAAATGGACGACGTTGTCGGCCACCGTCGAACTGAACGGCGAGGTGGTGGCGCGGCCGGACGCCTCCAAACCGAGGTGGCGGCTCGGTGACATGGTCGCGCACGCCTCCCGTGGTGAACGCCTGCGTCCGGGCGAGTTGTTCGGCACTGGCACTCTGGTGGGTGGCAGCGGCATGGAGATCGGCCGTTGGCTGCGGCCCGGGGACACCCTCCGGCTCCGCATCGACGGGATTGGTGAGGTCGAGCATTGTGTCGCGCAGCGATGACGGCCCGCGCCGCCGTGTCCGCGCCAATCCCGGCGAGGGCGCACGGCTTCGTCAGCAGATTCTCGACGCCGCCCAGCAACTGCTCATCGAGAGCGGTTCCGAGGAAACGCTGACGCTGCGCACGGTCGCCGGCCGCGTCGGAGTCAGCACCCCGTCGGTGTATCTGCACTTCGCCGACAAGCAGACGCTGATCGGCGCGGTGGCCGAGCAGGTGTGGGTGGAACTGCGCGACCGGATGGCCGAGGCGTTGGCGAGCACCAGCGATCCGTTCCTCGCGCTGCGCCGGCTCGCCGCCAGCTACGTGCGATTCGCGGCGCGGCACCCCGTGCAGTACCGGCTGCTGCTGATGCGGGGTGCCAGTCCGCAGGCCGACAGCGCCCAGCGCCGGGCGGCGGACACCGTGCTGCGATACATGGTCGACGCCACCCGGCCGTGCGTGCTGGCCGGCGCGCTGCACGGTGACCCGGAGGATCTGGCGCTGCGGCTGTGGACGGCCGTGCATGGCTGCGCGGCCCTGATGATCTCCCAGCCGCAGCTCCCGTGGCCGGCGGATGTCGACAAACTCGCCGAGGACATCGCACGGATGGCCGGCCTGGGCGTCGCGGTCGCCAGCCGGCTCAGCGACGGCACTCGTCCGACCCCGCAGCTCGTCGCGGCTCTGGACAAGCTGCCGGCCCTGTTCGACGACAGGGCGGGAACCCGCTGACCGGACCGGCCGCCCACGGCTATCCCGCCGATGCCGGTGGGAATCCGGCTCGCGCCACGGTGCCCGCGATGGCACGGGCCATTTCTGGGACGGGCACATCCTCGTCCCAGAAGTCCGCCAGCCAGATGAAGCTGCCGTCATCGTCCACATAGGCCTTTCCGGTCTCGGCGCCGTCGAACTCGGTGACCTCGATGTCGACGGTCACGTCGAAGAATGCCTCGTCTCGGTAGATGTTCAACTCCACGTGGAACCCCCGTGCCTCCAGGTCCCGCCCGACAACTCCCTTGAAGTGGATCGAGCTACTCGGCGTGGCGGCGTTGGGGTCGCGCACCGCGGGATCGGCGGACAGCAGGCCAGCAACGTGATCCGCCACCCGAAGCGGATCTTTGGTGTCGGCATCCAGCGGCGTCCAATCGAGTTCGACGTCGGCGTCGTCGGTGACGAAGAGGCGGCAACGGGCGCCGCGCAACGGGATCACGAGTGTGGCGCCATGCGGCTCGCTGCTGTCCAGCTCGCTGACCCGCAATCCCTTGCTGGCAAGGCATTCAGCGGTCAGATGCGCCAGTTTCCCGTGCGGTGGCTCGGTTTCGGCGTGTTGGTCAAGGTCTGTGATGGTCATGGGCGTTAGGTTGCACCCAGTGCCGGACCGTGCGCAGCACGTCAACGGTGCGGGTGAGTTGTCTCAACGGGGCGTGTGAATCCTCAGTGGATTGGTGGGGTGTGTGACGTGACGAGTGACCGGGATGATCCGGACCGGAGGCTGTTCGCGGAAGAGCTCAAGGCGATGCGCAAGCAACGCGGCTGGTCACGCGAGGAGGTGGCGAAGTTGATCAGCTTCAGCGTGTCGACCATCG
>DASVLX010000287.1:0-1711 GCA_036384655.1 Pseudonocardiaceae bacterium | reverse complement strand
GGGGCCGTGCAGCCGCACCGCCTTCGCGGCCGCTGCCACGACCTTCTCGCGGGTGCGTTGTTTGTGTTCCGAGTCGTAGCGCATAGCCCCCTCAACCATTCGAGTGCGGGCTGGTCCCGCCGACCAGCCCGCAGTTCTCGGAAATCATACGGTTCCGATTGGACTGGGCTCCCCAGCCCGCGGTCCGCCGTTTTATATTACGCTCAACATTCAATGCGCTGACCGGGCGCATCCATCCATCAATCGACGGGCTGGGAAGCCCTGCAAGAGGAGACCGAGAAGATGATGTTCCGCAAGAATCACCGGCAGTCGATGCTCGTGTTCGTCACCGGGATGGCCTGTGCCACCCTGGGCCATGCCGCGGCCTTCAAGCTGAAGGAACAAAGCGCGGCGGGTCAGGGTCGGGCTTTCGCCGGCTCGATCAGCGAAGGCGGCGATGCCTCCGTGATCGCGAACAACCCCGCCGCCATGGCCCTGCTCGACGGGCGCCTCTTCCAGGCGGATGCGGCGGTGGTGAACTACTCGGCCAAGTTCAGTGGCGCAGGCCGCGACGCGCTCGGACGCCCGCTTTCCGGCGGCAATGGCGGCGACGCGGGGCAGACCGCGGCGATTCCGTCGCTCTACTTCCATTCGCCGTTGACGGACCGGATCCATCTGGGTTTCTCGGTGACCGCTCCCTTCGGATTCAAGACCGAGTACGACGACGGCTGGGTCGGCCGCTACCAGGGCGTCAAGACCTCGCTGAAGGTCATCGACGCTGGCGTGTCCGGCTCCTACAAGGTCAACGAGGCGCTGTCCCTCGGTATCTCGGTATTCGCCGAACGCCTGGATGTCGAGCTCCGCAACGCGGTGGACTTCGGCGCCCAGTTGGCGGCCTCCCGTGTCCCCGGGTTCCTCCCCACCAGCGCGGACGGCTATCTGGACGTCAAGGGAGACAACACCGAAGTGGGCTACACCCTGGGCGCGCTGCTGCGTCCCGCTGAAGGCACCACGATCGGCCTGGCCTATCGCTCGGAGGTCAAGCACAAGGCCAAGCGCGCCGACGTCACCTTCACGATCCCGGCGGCCGCGAACGCGGTGCTCTCCGTGGCGGCGCCGAACACCTTCGTCAACACCACCGTCAATACCGAGCTGACGATGCCCGCCTCGTGGACGCTCAGCCTCAGCCAGCGGCTGAACGATCAATGGACGGTGATGGCCGACTACTCCCGTACCGAGTGGAGCAAGTTCGACAAGGTCGTGCTGGACTTCGCGTCGAATCTGCCGAATCAGACGCTGGACTTCGGCTACCGCGACTCGTCGTTCTACTCGGTGGGGGCCGAGTACAAGCTGAACGACGGCTGGACCCTCCGAGGCGGCTTCGCCTACGACCAGACGCCGGTCACCGATGCCGTGCGGGATGTGCGCGTTCCCGATGTGAGCCGCCGGTGGTTGTCGCTCGGCGCGACCTGGCGCGCAAGCAGGCAGCTCGCCTACAGCGTCGGCTTCACCCACCTCTTCATCAAGGACACCAGCGTCAATCTCACCTCGCCTTCCGCCAGCACGCTGCAAGGGACCTACAAGGTGGGCAGCGACATCCTGGCGGTGTCCGCGCAGTACAGCTTCTGAGAGGAGCGGCCTTCGGTCTTGAGGTCCTTCCGCTCGCGTCTCCACCAGTCGTCGGGCGAAAGCGTTGGCGCGCCCCGATGGGAGCGCTGCGGACAGGCGGTTC
>DASVLX010000286.1:0-6437 GCA_036384655.1 Pseudonocardiaceae bacterium | reverse complement strand
CGTCCTAGGGTTTGAGTCCCTGCCGGGCGCGGGTACTGGCCCGCAGTTCGTGATAGCTCGACGCGAAGCTCATCCACCAGCCGCGCGGATCGGATGTCGTGATGGCCTGTGCAAGCTGCTTCGCGGACTCCGTTCGTAGGGCCTGCGGCGCTGCGCAACAGGGCAACTCGCGGCCAGTGACAGCCGTGAGTTCCGGGCGCCGGGCGCCGGCGGCGGCTCAGAGGTCGTCGGAATGTCCGGCCGCCAGACGCGGCCACTGGGCGACGGGACGCCCACCCGGCCACTCCGATACCGGTCGCCAGTCTGGTGCGCCGGCGGAGGTCCGCATGGCGGCGTTCCGGGGCCAGCCGGCGGGCGAGTCCTCCCACTGCTCCTGACGCCCGTAGACCGTACGGTCCATGAGGGCGTAGCTGGAGTCCATCGCCTCGACACCACGGCCCGTCGTCCAGTACGTCTCGAACGCGCGGTCGCCGTCGCGCAGGTAGCACACCAGGTGGAACAGGCCTGGCTGCCGGCCGACCAGGAGCGTGTCGAGCGAGGGCTGCGCCGAGTACCAGGGCATCTCCCAGCCCATGAAGTCGCGGTAGCGGACGCTCGCGTCGTAGGACCGTTGCGGATCGACTCCGCCTTCCGAGACGTCGCGGCCCTGACAGAACACGGCGAAGGTGATGTCGCGGGAGTGCAGGTAGGACAGCTCGCCGATCTGGCTGGTGAAGAACGTGCAACCCTCGCACTGCTCGGGAGCCGGCCCGTCGGGATGCCACATGAAGTAGTAGGCGATGAGCTGACGACGGCCCTCGAAGGTGTCCCGCAGCGTGACCGGCCCATCCGGGCCGATCAGCGCGAGACTCGCATCGACCTCGACCATCGGTAGCCGGCGCCGGGCCGCCGCGATCGCGTCGCCCTCGCGGGTGTGCGCCTTCTCCTGTTTTCTGAGCGCGTCGAGCTGTCGTTGGAAGGTGGCCCGGTCCGCCACGGCGGGAGCCGACAGGCTGGTTTGCTCGGACATGACTCCTCCAGTTGCTGATCGGTCGGGCGAGGTGCCCTGAAAACGACCGTAGGTCGCCTGACTTGCATGATGCAATCCCCTGGTTCTAGATTTATTGACGTGCTTGGCAGGACCTACGACAGTCAGATCTGCTCGATCGCGCGCGCCCTGGAACTGGTCGGTGAACGCTGGACACTTCTGATCATTCGGGACGCGTTGTTCGCCGGAGTCACACGATTCAACGATCACCAGCACAATCTCGGCATCGCGACGAACATTCTCAAGTCCCGGCTGGACGCGCTGCTGGTCGCGGGAATCATGCGGCGGCAACCCGGGCCGGGCGGCCAGACCGAATACGTGCTCACGGAAAAGGGCCGCTGCCTCGAACCGGCACTGATCGCACTGACGCACTGGGGAGATCGGTGGGCCACCACCGGCGAGCCGCCGATCCTGTACCGGCACAGCGGATGCGGCGCGACGGTGGGCGTCCAGACGACCTGCGCAGTGCACGGCCCGATCGACCCGGCCGAGGTCGCACCCGAACCAGGTCCCGGCATGCCGGCCGCGTACCTCGCGAACCGCCGACCCCGTCGCGCGGCCTGAGCCCGATCCCGCATCGCCGCAGGCCGGACCGGCGCTTTCAGGCCGCTGCGACGTTCAGTCGGTGGGGACAGCGGCCAGCAGCTTGCGGGTCTCGGCGACGACACGCTCGCGGAACGCCGGGTCGCGCATCCGCGCGGAGGCGCGCATGGGCCTGCCGTTCTCGTCGAAGTACTCCCCCGTGCCGGTCGCGGGATCGGTGAGGACTTTCGTGATGACGCGAGCGGCGCGCTTGGGCGTGCTCCAGTATTTGATGAAGGGGGCCAATGGTTGCATCACGTACTTCAGGATGAATTGGAGGAAGGGGCCCGCGTCGCGGTTGAGCCCGGTGCCTGGGTTGAAGCCCGGTTCGACGGCGTTGAAACGCAGACGTGGTGTCTCCCGTGCGAACTCAAAGACCGTCGCGAGTTCGCACTGCTTCGTGGTGGCGTAGGCGTCCCGGCCTGGCCTGGACGAACCGCCGGGCGCCCATTCGCCGCGGGCGCTCGCCTCCGCGGAGATATAGCGTCCGCCGCGGAATCCGGCGGCGACCGCGGACTTCCGCTCGGGGTCCTCGACGGCCGAGCACACGAACACGACATTCGCGCCATCCGGCAGGTGAGGCATCAGCGCCTCCGTGAACACGAACGGTCCCAGATGATTGGTCGCGAATGAGAGGTTCAATCCCTGCGCGCTGAGGCCGGGCTGGAGCTGCCCCATGCCGGCGTTGTTCACCAGGCCGGCAAGCGGAAGGCCGAGCTCGACGATCTCCTGGGCCGCGTGCCGGACACTCCGCATATCGGAAAGATCAGCGATGACGGTCACCGCGTGGCCGCCCGGTAGCGCGTCGATCTCGGACTGGACCTCGCTGAGCTTGCGCGGATCGCGGCCGACCAGCACGACGGTGCCGTGCCTGGCGAGTTCGAGCGCGGTGCGACGGCCGATGCCGGATGTCGGCCCGGTGATGATCCATGCGTTCGTCGTTGTCGTTGTCATGTGTTCAAGCCTCCGCCGCCTCGCAGGCTCCAGCCAGTCGCCGGGTTTTCGTAGGACTGGCAGGGCCAGGACAGCGTCGCCGGTCTCGAGCACACTTGAAGCGTGGAGGCGTCGGAATTCGGCCTGACGGTTCGCCGTCTGCGCGATCGCATCGCACCCGAGTCGGTCGGGTTGCCGACCGGAGGACGACGCCGTGCCACGGGCCTGCGCCGCGAGGAACTCGCTGGGTTGGCGAGCATCTCGGTCGACTACCTCACCCGCCTGGAGCAGGGGCGCGCCACCTCGCCGTCAGCGCAGGTCGTGGAGTCGCTCGCCCGCGCACTGCGCCTGTCAGACACGGAGCGTGAACACCTTTTCGTGCTGGCCGGGCTCTACCTACCGGGTCATGACGCGGTGTCGCAGCGGATCCCGCCCAGCGTTCAGCGCCTGCTCGACCGGTTGGCCGGCACGCCGGTGGCCGTGTACGACGCCGCGTGGAACCTCATCATCGCCAACGGCCCCTACGATGCGCTGATGGGCGGCACCACGAGTTGGCGGGGCCCGGAACGCAACGCCGTCTGGCGAAATCTGCTCGGGTCCGGCACCCGCGCGGTCAACACGCCCGAGGAAAAGGCGGAACATCAGGCCCGGCTTGTCGCGGACCTCCGGCTGACCGTGGCACGCTATCCCGTCGACCGGAACCTGAGGCGTCTTGTCGCCGAACTCCGCGCGCGGAGCCCCCGCTTCGACCAGCTGTGGGAGTTGGGCGAACTGGCACGACACGACGCCCCGTCCCGGCACAAGATCGTCGAGCACCCGGACGTCGGGCGCATCGCGGTCGACTGCGACACGCTCATCGTCGCGGGCGACGACCTCAGGATCATGGTCTACACCGCCGAGCCCGGCACCGACGACGCCGAGCGTCTGGCCCTCGCCATCGTGCTCGGCACCCAGACCCTCGTCGAGTAGTACGCGACACTCACCGGCCGTGGGCTGCCGCCAGCGCCGGGAGGAAATCACGCGGGACGCCGCGAGTGTCGGGGCGGGGCCAGTGGACCGAGACGTCGGTGAACCCGAGTTCGCCCAGCCTGCCCAGGGTGTCGGCGTAACGCTCGGCACTTTCGAACGGCCAGGACACGTCGAGGCCGAGTTGCACGAGCCGACGCACGCTGTCGGTCGCACGCCCGGCGGCGGTCAGCGCGTCCGACAGTCGTTGGCTCTGCTTGCCCAGCGCGGCGAACCACTCCTCCGGCTCGACGTCGCCGCCGTACGGACCGTAGGTCACCCACGATTGTCCATACCGGACAACGAGATCCAGCGCGCGGCGGCCGGTGGCGGCGACGGTGAACGGGACCCGGGGCCGCTGTACGCAGCCGGGCAGCTGGTGCGCGTCGACGGCACTGTAGTACTCAGCGCGCACGGTCGTGATCGGGTTGCGCAGCAGGGTGTCCAGCAGGTCCAGCCATTCCGCGAACCGCGCGGTGCGCTCGGCGCGGCTCCAGGGCGCGCCACCCAGCACGGCGGCGTCGGCCCCCTCGGTACCGGCCCCGACGCCGACCTCCAACCGACCCCCGCTGATCCTGTCGAGGGTCATCAGCTCCTTGGCGAACGGCACGGGGTGCCGGTAGTTGGGCGTCGCGACCTGCGTGCCGAGCCGCACCCGGGAGGTCTGGGCGGCCGCCACCGCGAGCAGCGGAACGCAGGCGTACCAGGGATTGTCGGCCAGCTTGGTCCAGGTGAGGTGGTCGTATGTCCACACGGTACGGACGCCGAAGTCCTCGGCCTCCCGCACGTCGTCGAGGAACAAGGCCGGTGGATGCCGGTCGGGCAGCACGATCGCCGACAGCTCGATACTCACCGTGACGCCTCCTCGTTCCGAGTGTTCTCGGTTCCGCCCTCACTGCGGCCGGCCCAACTCCCCCGCACATGCCCGATGTGCTTCCTCATCAGCCTCTCCAGGCCCGCCCGGTCGCCGGCCTCGATCAGGTCGAGCATGGCGACATGCTCGGCGCCGGACGCGACAAGTTCGCCCCGGTCGGCGAGCTGACGCAGGCCGTAGAGGCGGGACCGCGACCGCAGTTCGCTGACCATCGAGACCAGGAGTTCGTTGCCGGCCAGGCCGAGCAGCGCCTGGTGGAACTGCCGGTCGTGCTCGATGTAGGAGATCAGGTCGGTGTCGCGGGCCGCGCTGACGATCCGCTGGGCCACCGGCCGCAACCGCGCCAGCCGTTCCGCGCTGGCCAGCTCGACGGCCTTGACGGTGGTCGGCACCTCCAGCAGCAGCCGGATCTCGGTGATCTCGTCCAGCTCCCGGTCGGACAGCTCGCGCACCCGGAAACCCTTGTTGGGGACGGCAACGACCAGCCCCTCCTTGACCAGTTCGAGCATCGCCTCGCGCACCGGAGTCGCCGACACGCCGAACTGGGTGGCCAGGGTGGGCGCCGAATAGGTGTGCCCGGGCGTCAGCTGGCCGGTGACCAGTGCCGCGCGCAGCGCGTTGATCACCTGGCTGCGCACGCTGGTCCGCCCGGTCACTGGTTGCAGATGCAGGGATGCCGTCACTGGATGATTCCCTCGCTGGTCTCGAACACCGTTTTGGTCTCCAACACCGCGCTGGTCTCCAACACGGCGGCTGCCACCGCCAGATCCTGCCAGCCCATGCCGACGGTCTTGATCAGCCGGGGGCGTGCGGCCGCCGTGCCACGCACCAGATCGGCGAGCGTGACCAGCGCGTCCACGGTGATCGCACCCTCGGCCAGCGCGAGCACGATGTCCCCCGCCTCGCAGGTCGCCGTCGTCACCGACTCGACGGCCGCGCCGCAGCGCCGCACGGTCTCAGCGTCCACCTCGCGGGCGTCGGGCTCATGCGATCCGACGGCCACGACCACGGCGTTCTCGCCCAGCAGCCGGCCGTCGAACAGCGGCGTCCGGGCGGTGGTGCAGCAGGCGACCAGCCCGGCGCCGGCCACCGCCTCCGGGCCGACGACCCGCGCGGCGAGCCCCTGTTCACGCAGGTCCGCCGCGAACGCGGCGGCGCGGCCGGGATCGCGGCCGACCACGCCGACCGAGCGGATCGGCCGGATGGCGCGCAGCGCGGCGACATGGGCGCGCGCCTGCGGGCCGGAACCGAACACCACCAGGTCGGCGGCATCGGCGGGGGCGAGCAGGTCCACGCCGAGCGCCGACACGGCGGCGGTGCGCAGGTTGGTCACGGCGGAGCCGTCCACCGTGGCGATCGGCGCCAGCGTGTCGGCGTCGAACAGCACACACACGGCCTGGATACGCGGTAGCTTCCGGTCCGGGTCAGCCGGGGCGACCGTGGCGAGCTTGACCCCGGCGAGCCGACGGCCGTCGCGGGAGCTGGCGCCCGACGCGGGCATCATCAGCAGCTGGCCCACCCCGAAGGAGCACGTCGACCGGGCCGGCTCGGCCTCCGGGTCCAGCCCGGCGACGAGCACGGCGCGGACCGCGTGGATCGCCGCCGGCCAGTCCAGCGCCGCCCGCACGGCCGCGCCGTCGAAATGCGGCAGGCCCACGGTCACCCGGTCCGTCACCCGGTCACCGAGGGAGCCACGCTGACGGTGTGCAGGGAGGTGTAGAACTCCTGGGCCGCCTTGCCCTGCTCGCGCTGGCCGTAGCTGGAGTCCTGTTCGCCGCCGAACGGCAGGTAGAAGTCGACGCCGGTGGTCGGCGCGTTCACCTTAATCTGCCCGGCCCGCAGCTCGCGGGTCGCGGTGAGCGCGGCGGTCAGGTCCGAGGTGTAGACGGCGGCGGCCAGCCCGTAGCGCACCGCGTTGGCCCGCCGCAGTGCGTCCTCCGTGGAGGATGCCGCGACGATCGCGCAGATCGGGCCGAACACCTCCTCGTGCAACAGCTCGTGGCTGTCGGGCAGCCC
>DASVLX010000285.1:0-11863 GCA_036384655.1 Pseudonocardiaceae bacterium | reverse complement strand
GGTTCGAGCTGTCCGAGCTCGCCGGCTGACGCGCGTCAGGCGAGGGTCAGCCGCTCGATCTCGCCGAGCGCGTCGTGCGCGGCGTACACCCGGGCGATCTTCCGGACGTTGTCGCGCATCTCGGTGTCCTTGAGCACCGCCTGGACCGCCGCCGCCACCGCCTCGGGTGTGGGCGTCCCGGTCCGCAGGTCGATGCCGAGGCCGTGCTGGGCGACCCGCGCGGCGACGGCGGGCTTGTCCTCGGTGACGCCGGCCACGACGACCGGCACGCCGGCCGCGAGTGCCTGCTGCGTGCCGCCGTATCCGCCGTTGGTGATGTACACGTCGGTCCTCGGCAACAGCGTGTCGAACGGGATGAACGTCCGCGCGGAAGCGGCTGCCGGTGACGACCGTGATGTGGTGACCGCGCTGGGCCAGGCCCTCGGCGATGCGCAGCATCGGGGAAAGCTCACCGGTGACGGGCGGGGCCGCGACGATGATCTTGGCCATCAGTGCTCTCCCTTGGGTCCTATGCGCTGACGTTCACGGTGTGCTGTTCGGCCTTCTGTGGGGTTCCCTGCCGAGCCGCGCCCACTCCGGCGAAATCCTTGGTGCGGATCAGGAGCAGTGCGGCGATGCCGCCGAGGACGGCCAGCACGCCGGAGACGATCAGCAGCTCGTTGAACGCGCCGGCGAAGCTGTCGCCGATCGGCCCTGCGAGTTCCGGGTTTCCCGCGACCAGCGCCCCGGCGGCGCCCCGGTGCACGGCGTCGGCGATCTGCCCGCTTCGATCGGCGAACGGCGTTCCGGCCAGCCGGGTCAGCAGGCCGTTGGCGAGCCCGGCGGTGAAGATCGATCCATAGGCGGCGATGCCGACCGAGGTGCCGATCTGCCGGAAGGTGTTGTTCACACCGGAGGCCATGCCAGACCGGGACGGATGTACGACTCCGACGGCGGTGGACGCCAGCGGTGGGTTCACCAGGCCCGAGCCGGCGCCGGTGAGGATGAGGCCGGGAATCAGGTGCGTCCACGGGGTCGTGCCGGACAGTCCGGACATCAGGAACAGTCCCAGCCCCACGACCAGCAGGCCCGGACCAACCAGCCAGCGCGCCGGGACATGCGCGGACAGCCGTCCGGACACGGTCGCGAAGACCAGTGCCAGCCCCGAGATGAGCAGCATCCGCACGCCGGCCTGCAGCGCGGAGTAGCCCAGGTCGTCCTGCAGGTAGATCGCGACATAGAGCAGCATCGCGTAGAGCGCGCCGTTGATGGCGAACGCCGCGATCGATCCGCCGAGGAAGGTCGGAATGCGCAGCAGCGACAGGTCGAACATCGGGTGCGCGACACGATGTTCGATCACGACGAACGATGTGAGCGCGACCGCGGCGAGGACGAGACAGACGATCACCCCGGCGTCGCTCCAACTCGACTCGCTGGCCCGGATCAGGCCATAGACCAGCGACACGAGTGCCAGCGTGAGGCTGGTGAAGCCCGGCCAGTCCGGCCGGTGCGCGTGCGGCGCCCTCGACTCGGCGACCCGCCACAGCGTGATCACCACCGCTGCGGCGCCCACCGGCAGATTCACCCAGAAGATGCCGCGCCAGCTGAAGCCGGAGGTGATGACGCCGCCGAGGATCGGGCCGAGCGCGGTGGCGATCCCGGTGGTCGCGCCCCACACACCGAGGGCGACGCCGCGCTGCCTGCCCTGGAAGCTGGTGGCCAGCAGCGCCAGCGAGGTCGCGAACAGGATCGCTCCGCCGACACCCTGCGCCGCCCTGGAGATGATCAGCACCAGTGGATCCGGCGCAGCGGCACACAGCACCGATCCGAGGGTGAACACCACCAGGCCGACGAGGAACGCCCGCCTGCGACCGAACCGGTCGGCCAGCGATCCCGAGGTGAGCAGGAACGACGCCAGGGTGAGCGCGTAGGCGTCGGTCACCCATTGCACCTGGCCGAAACTGGCCGTCAGCGCGCGTTGGATGTCGGGCAGCGCGACGACCACGATCGTCACGTCCAGCAGGAGCATGAACGTGGCCGCGCAGACCACCAGGAGTGTCCACCACTTGCGATCCATCGCCCCTCCTCAGCGCGCTGGGCCGTCCGCTGATGCACTGCCCGGCTCTCGGGCGTCGGGTTCCAGTCTGTTGGCGCCGCCGGTTTCGACGGCCCGCGGAACGGCGTATACGTGGATTCATGTCCGTGACTTCCGCGCGGGTGCTGGATTCGGTCACCCAGGACGCTGGTTTCGTGGTCACCGACCCGGCCGATGTCCGTCTCCTCCGGGCTCTGCAGTTGTCCCCGCGAGCCAGCTTCGCCCGGCTCGGGGAGCTACTGGGCGTGCCGGAGCGGACGCTGGGCCGCCGCTACCGGGCGCTGCACGCCAATGGCGCGCTGCGGATCGTCGGCGTGCCCAACGCGCGGGCGCTCGGCCAACAGGTGTGGATGGTGCGGGTCCGCTGCCGCCCGGACGGCGCGGCCGCGCTGGCGAGGGCGCTGGCACAGCGTGACGACCTCACCTGGGTGACCCTGCACGCCGCCGGCTCCGAGATCCACTTCTCGGTCCGCGCGGTCTCCGAGGAACAGCGCGACATCCTGCTCACCCGGCGCCTGCCGCGCGCCAGCCACGTCCTCGGCATCGAGGCATCCGTGGTCCTGCACCAGTTCGTCCGGCCGCACGCCGCCGACTGGAGTGTCTTCGCCGACCTGCTCACCGAGCAGCAGACCGCGGCGCTGCGCGCCGACGCACCCGCGCCGGACCCGGTGGATCCGCACCGACCGATCCGGCTCGACGCCGATGACCGCGCCATCCTCGCCGCGCTCGCACAGGACGGCCGGGCGGGGCCGTCCCAGCTCGCCAGGGCCGCCGGGATCAGCGAGGGCCGTGCCACCCGCAGGCTGGCGGCCCTGCTGCGTTGCGGCGCGGTCGTGATCGATGTGGACGTGGCGGGTCCGGCGTTCGGCTACAACGCGAAGGCCGCCCTGTACCTGCGCGTCACGCCCGCGCGGCTGCCCGAGATCGGCCAGGCGTTGGCCGCCATCCCCGAGGTCGGGTTCGCGGCGGCCACCTCCGGCCCGTACAACCTGATCGCCGCCGCGCTGTGCCGTGACCTGACCGAGCTGTATGAGCTGACCAGCGGCCGCATCGGCACGCTGTCCGGCGTCCAGAGCATGGAGATCTCGCCGCTCTCGCGTGCGGTCAAGCAGGCCGGCGCCCTCGTCGGTGACCAGAACCGACTCGAGTCACCGGCCCGCCGATCTCGGGCCGCACCGCGCGAACCGGTGCGGGCCGTCGGCTGACCTGTCCTCATCGGACACCTGGGCCGCGATCGGCCACCTCTGAGGTTCAGTCCCGCGGCGTGTCCTTGTCTGGTCCGTGCGCGGGATACATGTCCTGCTCAGCCTGATCGCGTCACTGGATGGGCAGGACATCTCCTACACCGCGTTCTGGCCGTTGGGCGGCTTCAGCCCGTTGCAGTCGAGCGCCCTGGACACGGTCGCGTAACGGCTGGGTGCCACGCCGCGGGCCGTGGCGATCGCCTGGCTGCCGCCGCAGGCGCCGAACGTCCTCGTCATTCCCGGCACCTCCAAGGTCGCGCACCTGCGCGAGAACCTCGCCGCGGCCGATCTTGAACTGCCCGCCGACGCCCTGGTGGAGCTGGACGATGTCATCGCATGATCGGCACCTGCCGCCTGCCGACTGGGTCGGACCGCGCGACGCGCGTGCCGGCCGATTCCGAGCGGCGGTGCACCGATCGGCTTTATCCTCACGGGCTATGAGCCGGTTCGTGACGACCCTGCTGGCCACGGCCAGCCGATCCACTCGCGGAATGGTGACGGGTGAGCCGACAGCGCCGGTCCGGCGGACCTGGCCGGAGGTACACGAGCGTGCCCGGCGGATGGCCGGCGCCCTGGTGGCCGCGGGCCTGCGCCCGGGCGCGGCGATCGGGGTGCTGGCCGGCGCGCCGGAGCTGATCGCGCCGGCCGCGCAGGCGGTGTGGCTGGCCGGCGGCAGCGTCACCATGCTGCACCAGCCGACCCCGCGCACCGATCTGGCGATGTGGTCCGAGGACACCGTGCGGGTGCTGAACATGATCGGCGCGGACGTGGTGCTGCTCGGCGCGCCGTTCGACGCGCTGGCACCGGTGCTGGACCAGCACGGCGTGCGACACCTCGCGCTGGACGAGCTGCTCGCCGGCGAACCGCTGGCCGAGCCGGTGCCGACCGGCGAGGACGCCGTGGCGCTCCTGCAACTCACCAGTGGCTCCACCGCCGAGCCGAAGGCCGTCACCATCACGCACGGCAACCTGTACGCGAACATCACCTCGATGATCAAGGCCGCCCAGCTCGACACCGAACGCGATGTGATGGTGTCCTGGCTGCCGCTGTTCCACGACATGGGCATGGTCGGGTTCATGACCCTGCCGATGACCGTCGGCGTGGAACTGGTCAAGATCACTCCGGTGGAGTTCCTGGCCAGTCCGCTGCTGTGGCCGGGGCTGATCAGCAAGTACCACGGCTCCATCACCGCCGCGCCCAACTTCGCGTACGCGATCATCGCCCGCCGGATGGCGCGGGCCGATGACGGCGAGTTCGATCTGTCCACTCTGCGCTTCGCGCTCAACGGCGCCGAACCGATCGACGAGGCCGCGGAGGACGCGTTCGTCGCGGCCGGCGCCCGCTTCGGCATGCCACGCGAATGCGTGGTGGCCGCCTACGGAATGGCCGAGGCGACGCTGGCGGTGTCCTTCGCCCCGCTGTTCACCGGGCTGGCCGTGGATCATGTCGACGCGGAAGCCCTGGAGGAGCGCAACCTGGCCGTGCCGGCGGAGGACGGTGCGATTCGGTCGTTCGCGCTGCTTGGCCCGCCGCTGCCCGGTCTCGAAGTGTCCGTTGTGGACGATTCCGGCCGGCTGCTGGGCGAGCGTGAGGTGGGGGAGCTGCGAGTGCGCGGCCCGGCCGTGACACCGCGCTATCTCACCGTGGACGGCCCACGGTCCACTCAGGACGACGAGGGTTGGCTGCTCACCGGTGATTTCGGGTATCTGATCGGCGATCAGGTCGTGGTGTGTGGCCGGCGCAAGGACGTCATCATCATGGGCGGCCGCAACATCTACCCCACGGACATCGAGCGCGCGGCGATGGCGGTGGATGGTGTGCGGGCCGGCAACGCGGTCGCGGTGCGGCTGGACGCGGGCAGCGTGCGGGAGCGGTTCGCGGTCGTGGCCGAGTCCAATCGGGCCGGAGACCTGGAGGCGGAGAAGTTGCTCCGCAAGCAGATCGCGGCGAAGGTGGTCGACGCGGTGGGCTTGCGCCCGGCCGATGTGGTGATTCTCCCGCCGGGCGCCCTGCCCAAGACGCCGTCCGGCAAGCTGCGCCGCGCGGCCGCCGCGGTCCAGGTCGCGGAGTCACTCGCGGCCGACTGACCGGGACCTGACGCACCGTGGATGCGTGACGTCCGCCCGACGCCCCCGGCCTGCCGAGTCTCTATACCAGACAACGGGTCGGCCGCTCATGTTCGTGCACAGGCGAGTTGATCTGTCCACACCCTCAGATTTCTCGTTTTGTGGCGCTGACCTGCTTCGATAGACTGGCCAAGGGGTCGCCCCCTGGGCGGGCGGGGGCTGCCTACCGGCGCTCAAGCGATTTTGTGTCGCGCAATTTTCGGTGTTCCAAGTGGAAGCTGGCCGCAGGCCGCGCGCCGTACTCGACCCACACAGAACCCACGCGCCCTGAATCTGACCCCCCAACTGTTCCGGCGTTCCAGGTGGATGCGGGCCAAGGCCGAAGGACGCGTGGTCCTGTTGGGTCGGTGCTTCGCCCCGACCCAACAGTCGACAAGCTCAATCGGCTCGGAGGCGCGAGCGAGCTCGCGCCTCTCTCACCTCAATCGCTTGTGGCGTGCTAGGGCACGCGAGCGGCCTGAGAACGCCGGCCCGCGCCCCACCTGGGACGTCGGATCAGGAGGCGTGGAAGAGATTCTGTGCTACTTCCAGGCCCTTCGAGGCCAGTGCCTCGACGGCGTCGGCGGCACGGTCGAGGGCGAACGGGAGCTCCTTGCGCTCGGTCGAGGAGAAGTCGCGGAGCACGAAATCGGCCGGGTCCATCCGGCCGGGCGGCCGGCCGATGCCGAACCGCACCCGGTAATAATCCCTGGTGCCCAGCGACTTGCTGATCGAACGCAGTCCGTTGTGGCCGTTCTCGCCGCCGCCGAGCTTCAGCCGCAGCGTCGCGAACGGGATGTCCAGCTCGTCGTGCACCACGATCAGGGTGCCCGGGGTTGCCTTGTAGAAGCGCGCCAAGCCGGCGACCGGGCCGCCGGAGAGGTTCATGAACGTGCGGGGCTTGGCGAGCACGACGCGCCGGTCGGCCAGGCGGCCCTCCAGCACCTCCGCGCCGGTCTTGTGTGACTTGAACTTTCCACCGACCCGACCGGCGAGTTCGTCGGCGACCATGAAGCCGACGTTGTGACGGTTGCCGGCGTAGTCGGGCCCGGGATTCCCGAGCCCGACTATCAGCAGTACGTCCTCGCCGGTGCCCAGCACGTCAGAAGGAGTCTCAGCGAACTCAGGCTTCGGCTTCTTCGGCGGTGGCGGCCTCGGCGGCCTCACCCTCGGCGGCCTCGGCGCCCTCGCCCTCAAGCTCCTCGGCGGTCGGCGCGACCTCGACGTTGACGACCAGCGTCTCCGGGTCGCTCACCAGGGTGACGCCCTCGGGCAGCGGGATCTGGCCGGCGGTGATCTGGGTGCCGGCCGCGGCGCCCTCGATGGACACCTCGAACTGCTCCGGGATGTTCAGGGCGTCGGCCTCGACCTGCACGGTGGAGGCATCCTGGGTGACCAGGGTGCTCGGCGCGGCCTCGCCGTTGACCACGACGTGCACGTCGACCGTGACCTTCTCACCGCGCCGGACGACCAGCAGGTCGACATGCTCGATGTAGTTCTTGATCGGGTGCGTGGTGACGGTCTTGGTCAGCGCCAGCTCGGTGCCCGCCGAGTCGATGTCCAGCGTCAGCACGGCGTTCTGGCCGTGCTCGCGGACCACGCGGGCGAACTCCAGGGCGGGCAGGGCCAGATGCTTGGGGTCGGAGCCGTGCCCGTAGAGCACCGCGGGGATCTTGCCGGCGCGGCGGGTGCGGCGGGCGGCGCCCTTCCCGAACTCGGTGCGCGGCTCGGCGGCGAGACGTACCTCGGACACGGTGAAGCACTCCTTGCAACAAATCACGTGGGGAACGATCGGGCGAACGGCATGTGGTTGCTCGCGGCGCTGGGTGTGCGGTCGACAGCAACGGTCCGGACAGCACAACATCCAGCCGCCGCGTCGATCACGCCAGGCGTGAGGCCCGCCCTCGCCGAAGCAACCCAAACAGTTTAGGCCAGTCCCGACGCGGATGCTCCCGCGGGGTCACACGAATCCAACGTGACGCCGGTCGTTGCCCGATTTCGGCCGAATCGAGATCGGGCGGATCCGGCCAGCCCAGAACACCCGGGAACAGCTCGGCACACCCCAGAACGCGGTCGGGCTCCGGTCGGAGTCGACCGGAGCCCGAGTACCGGGTATGCGACTACTCGGCCGCCACTACTCAGCCACCGTTGAAACCGTCGAACAGCTTGGTGACCGATCCGTCCTCGAAGACCTCCTGGATCGCGCGAGCGAGCAGCGGCGCGATGGACAGCACGGTCATTCCGGGGAACCGCTTCTCCTCGGGAATCGGCAGGGTGTTGGTGAAGATCACCTCGCGTGCGCCGCACTTCTGCAGCCGCTCCGTCGCGGGACCGGACAGCACCCCGTGGGTGGCCGCGAGCACGACGTCGGCCGCGCCGGCGTCCAGCAGCTGGGCGACGGCCTTGGAGATGGTGCCACCGGTGTCGACCATGTCGTCCACGACGACGCACAACTGGCCCTTGACGTCACCGACCACGCGGTTGGCGACCACCTCGTTGGGGCGGTTGGGGTCGCGGGTCTTGTGGATGAAGGCGATCGGCCGGCCACCGAGCTGGTTGGCCCACTTCTCGGCGAGCTTGGTGCGACCGGCGTCCGGTGAGACGATCGTCATGTGATCGGTCGGGTAGCCGGCCGCGATGTAGTCGCAGAGCAGCGCCTGGCCGAACAGGTGGTCCACCGGGCCGTCGAAGAAGCCCATGATCTGGTCGGTGTGCAGGTCGACCGTCATGATCCGGTCCGCGCCGGCGGTCTTGAACAGGTCGGCGATCAGCCGCGCGGAGATCGGCTCACGCCCACGGTGCTTCTTGTCCTGCCGCGCGTACGGATAGAACGGCATGATCACGGTGATGCGCTTGGCGCTGGCCCGCTTCAGCGCGTCCACCATGATCAACTGTTCCATAACCCACTTGTTGATGGGCTGGCAGTGACTCTGGATGACGAAGGCTTCACTGCCTCGCACGGACTCCTCGAACCGCACGAAGATCTCGCCATTGGCGAAGTCATACGCGGACTGCGGAGTGATCGTTACGTTGAGGTGTTTGGCGACTTCCTCAGCCAGTTCGAGATGTGCTCGGCCGGAGAAGAGCATGAGGTTCTTCTTCGGTGTCCCGGCCTTCGGGCTCATCGCCGCTGTCCCTTCTCATTATCTGAATCCGTGCCTGCTGTGTTGCTGTCGGTGTTCCCGGCCGCGGTGTGCGGTCCGGATTCAGCGATCACATCGTCGCTGGAGCCTTGGGTCGAATTGTGACCGGCCAACCGGTCGATCGCGCGTTGCGCGGCCTCGGCCGCGGCGGTCCCGGCACGTCGGCGGAGCACCCAGCCCTCGATGTTGCGCTGCGGCCCGCCGGAGACGGCCAGCGCGCCTGCCGGGACGTCCTGCCTGACCACGGTGCCCGCGCCGGTGTAGACGCCGTCGCCAACGGTGACGGGCGCGACGAACATGTTGTCCGAGCCCGTTCGGCAGTGCGAGCCCACGACGGAGCGGTGCTTGTGCACCCCGTCGTAGTTGACGAACACGCTCGATGCGCCGATATTGGTCTGCTCCCCGATGGTCGCATCTCCAACGTAACTCAGATGAGGCACCTTACTGCCGGCACCAATGTCCGAATTCTTCACCTCTACGAAGGTGCCGATCTTTCCGGCCTCGCCCAGACGCGCGCCGGGTCGCAGGTAGGCGAACGGCCCGACGTTGGAGTGCGGTCCGATCCACGCCTCGCTACCGTGCGTGCGGATGACCTTGGCGCCCTCACACACGGTCACGTCGGTCAGCGTGCTGTCCGGACCGATGACCGCGCCATCCTCGACGACGGTCCTCCCGCGCAACTGCACGCCGGGCTCGATCACCACGTCCCGGCCCAGCTTCACGTCCACGTCCAACCACACGGTGGCCGGGTCGATCACGGTCACCCCGTCGCGCATCCACCGGTACAGCAGCCGGCGGTTGAGCTCGGCGCCCACCTGCGCCAACTGCACCCGGTCGTTGACGCCCTCGACCTGCCACCGGTCTGTGCAGGCCAGCGCCCGTACCCGGCGGCCGTCCGCACGGGCCATCCCGAGCACGTCGGTGAGGTAGTGCTCGCCGGCCGCGTTGTCGGTGTTCAACCGGCGCAGCCCGTCGGCCAGCACGGCGGCGTCGAACGCGTACACCCCGGAGTTGATCTCGGCGATCGCCCGCTGTTCGGGGGTGGCGTCCTTGTGCTCGACGATCGCCAGCACCGCTCCGCTGTCGTCACGCACCACCCGGCCATAGCCGGTCGGGTCGTCGACGACCGAGGTCAGCACGGTGACGGCCGCGCCCGTCCGGGCATGCTCGTCGAGCAGCGCCCGCAGCGTCGCGGTCTCCAGCAGCGGCACGTCGCCGTAGCTGACCAGCACGGTGCCGGTGGGACCGCCGGAGTGTCCGTTGGTCGCGGGGTCCGGCACGAGCGCCCGCAACGCGCACGACACCGCGTGCCCGGTGCCGTGCTGTTCCAGTTGCACGGCGATCGTCAGCGGCCGCTCCAGCGCGTCCGCCAGCTCTTCCAGATGTTCGATAACCCGGTCGCGGCCGTGTCCGACCACCACCACCAGATGCTCCGGCTCCACCCCGGCGGCGGCTCGCACCGCATGCTCCACCAGGGTGCGTCCGGCCAGTTTGTGCAGCACCTTGGGCGCCGCGGAGCGCATTCGGGTGCCTTCTCCGGCCGCCAGCACGATCGCGCTCACGCCATTGCCCATCCGGTTCTCCCTACCTCGTCCTCGCTGCCGAGCGGTCTCGTCGCCGCCATGGCACCGCTCGGCAGACATGCCATGCCGGCACACGGGTATTCAATCGGGGAATCGTTTTCGGATCCTACGGCGTATCCGGAAGAGTCCACGTTCGACCGACGTCCGAGTCGTAACCGCTGGTCATCGGGCTGTTTGGTGGCCTGGGCGGCAGTTGCTGGGCGCCGCCGGGCAGCGGCATGTCCGACGCCGAGTACGGGGTGAGCGTGCCGTCGCTGCCGACGTCCGGACTGGACGGTCTGCTGGACGCGGCGAAGACCGAGTTCCCGCCGGCCCGCTTGGCCATGTACATCGCGGCGTCGGCCCGGGACAGCACCTGCGCCGGGGTCTCATGCGGCAGCAGCGACACCACACCGACCGAGAGCGTGACCCCGCGGACCGTGCCGATCTGCAGCCGGGCCACGGCGTTCACCACCCGGTTCAGCGCCGCCTCGGCGGCGGACAGCGGCGCGCCGGGCAACAGCGCCACGAACTCGTCGCCGCCGTACCTGGCCACCATGTCGTCGCCGCGCAGGGTGTCGCGCATCGTTCCGGCGATCAGCCGCAGCACCTCGTCGCCCTGGGCATGCGAGGACTGGTCGTTGACCTCCTTGAAGCCGTCCACGTCGATCAGCCCGACGGCGACCGGATGCAGGCTCGGGTTGCCGACCAGTTCGGCGAGCCGCTCGTCCAGCGCTCGCCGGTTGGGCACGCCGGTCAGCGGGTCCTGCAGGGCCTGGATGGCGATCTGGCCATGCTCGCGGGCCAGCCGCTCGTGCTCGCGCCGCGCGGCGAGAGTGGCGATCCGCGACCCCTGGCTGGCCTCCAGCTGCACCTCCAGCTCGGCCGCGTAGTCCTCCAGCGCGCTGGTGGTGCGCTCGCCGCCGTCCGGCCCGGACAGATGCGCGAACTCGCGCACCAGCGACAGTCGCAGCGCCGGCTCGGTCATGTCCTCGGCGAGCTTCTCGCGGATGTCGAACAGCACGTCGATGCCGTCCTCGATCCGGCCGACGGTGGCCAGGCAGCGGGACAGCGCGATGCCCACCGTGATCAGGTCCCGGGTCGTGGCCGCGGTGCTGAGCAGCGCGTACAGCCGTTCCAGGTGGTGCTCGCCCGGGTCGGCGAGAGCATGCGCGGCACCCAGATCGTGCACCTGGTCGGCGGCCGACAGGTCTGGGTCGCGGGGGAACAACGACTGCTGGAACGGCTCCTCGGCGGCGCTGGCCATCGCCGACGCGGTGCCGAACCGCTCGGTGGCGACGCTGTCCTGGCCGATCCGCTCGCACCACAGGCCCCAGCCGATCAGCAGCCGCACTCGGTTGATCAGGTGCAACGCGATCTCGTGCGGACCGCCGCCCTCCTGGAAGATGACGTTCTCGGCGCGCACGATGACCCGGTCGGCCTCCTCGTAGACGCCGAGCTGGGTCAGCGTCAGGCCGATGTCGAGCAGCACCGCCGCGAACAGCCGGCGCCAGTCCCGATGGCCGCCGACCAGGTCGGGAATCGGGTCCTCGTCGAGCATGGCCAACGCGAGCGCCACCTCGGTGACGGCGTTGTCCACGCCACCGGCGAACAGCGCTCGATGGCCACGCAGGGCATGGGCGCCCGCCTCCAACACCACCAGGCTGTGTCGCCGGCCCAGCGCCAGCATCTCGTCCATCAGTGGGTCGATGAATTCGTCGTTGGGCGACACGAT
>DASVLX010000284.1:0-12814 GCA_036384655.1 Pseudonocardiaceae bacterium | reverse complement strand
CGTTCGGTGGCCGTGAGTCCACCCCAGACGCCGTAGGCCTCGCGCACGGCCAGCGCGTGCTCACGGCACTGCCCCAGCACCGGGCAGGTCTCGCAGATCGCCTTCGCCTTGGCCTCCCGGATGGTGCGGGCGGTGCCACGCTCGCCGTCCGGGTGGAAGAACACCGCGGCGCTCTGGTCACGGCAACTGGCCAGCGGCTGCCAGTCCCACGGATCGATGGAGAGCACCGGGAGCTCTCGGACGTTGGTCATGTGTGCCTACCACCTCTCGCTGCGGGTTGCCGCGGCGGCGACGGCGGCATGCATCATCAACCGCATGAGGACTCGCCGGTCCTCTGGCCGATCGTCGGTGGGCTCGGGTGTGGACGCGAGCGGTCTGGGGTCCTCGCGGGCGACGCCCTCGGCCGCTGAGAGGCCGAGCATGTCCAGCATTTCGGCCAGTTCCCCGGCGTTTCGCGCATTGGCCGCGACGGTTCGGGCGGCTGCCCGTCGTCTCGTGGCGAACTCGGGTTCAGGCGTCTCAGGCACCGCTGCCTCGTCGCTGTCCATACACTCATGGTCGCGCCGCCCGAACACCGGCCACGCTGGGAAAAGGTCACCTGGCAGCGGGACATTCGCCACGATGCAGCCACGATGTCATCACGATCCGAGGCATGCGGGTGAACCTCTTTCACGAAGCCATTTCAATGGCGCGTCACGACCGAAACGGCCCTGCCGCGATCACGCCGCCGGGACGGGCCCGGCGAGCGCGAAGTAGCTCTCCTCCTCCTGCGCGAAATGCAGGCTGAGTACCGCGTCCAGGCCGTAGAGGGTGGCACGCAGGTCGTCCACCTCGTCCGGGCTCAGCGGCCCGGGCCGGTCCAGATGCCGTTGCAGCCGCCGGGCCAGCCGGTCGATCTCGGCATGCGCCCTGCTCATCACCGCCGTGCCGGTGGTGCCACCGACGAGTGGCGCCAGCGCCGGCAGCAGCTCGCGTTCCTCGGCGTGTTCATGCGGCAGCAGCTGCTCCGTCAGCAGCCGGTAGGCCTGTCTGATGGCCGGTTCGGCGGCGGCGATGTCGCCGCTGGACAACTGGTCGGCCGCCCGCCGGACGGCGGTTCGCGCGGCGGTCAGCTTCGGATGCTCGGCGGCGAACCGCGTGATCACCTCGGTGGTGCGCTCGGGCAGCCGCAGTGGGCCACGGACGATCAGCGCGCGTAGTGCGTTGAGGATGACCAGTACGTCGATGAGTTCCTGCACCAGCGCGCCGGGAGCCGGTGGCAACAGGCCCAAACCGGCGGCCAGCATGGCCAGCAGGGACAGGCCGATGCCCACGGACGCGCTCTGCAACGCGATCCACCGCGCGCGGCCGGCGATCTCCACGGCGTCGGCCAACCGGTCGATGCGATCGTCGGTCAGCACGGCGTCGGCCACCTGGACCGCGGCGGTGGCGCCGCGGGCGCCGAGCGCGACCCCCACGTCGGCGGCGGCCAGCGCGGGGGCGTCGTTGACGCCGTCGCCGACGAACACGGTCACCGAACCGGGTTCGGCCTCGCGTACCCGCCGGACCTTCCCCTCCGGGCTGCAACCGGCCAGCACCTCGTCGAAGCCCAGCAGGGCGGCCACGTCCTGGGCGACCTCGGACCGGTCGCCGGTCACCAGCACCAGTTTCCGCAGGCCGGCAGCCCGCAGCCGGGACAGGGTGCGCGTCGCGTCCGGCCGGACGCTGTCGCGGACCAGCAGCGCGCCGACCGGCTCGCGGTTCACGCTCACCCAGATCACGCCGGCCGCGTCCAGTTCGACCCGGCGCTCGGCGGCCCGCGTCCACGCCGGCCAGGTCTCCTCCGGCGGCGGCAGCCGTCCCACCGTCACCCGCCGGCCGGCCACCGTGCCCTCGGCCCCGACGCCCGGGCGGTCCAGAACGTCCCGCGCCCGCATCGTCGGCGCGCCGGCGCTCTCGGCCGCGCGTAGCACGGCGGTGGCGAGCACATGCGGCGAATAGCGTTCGACGGCGGCCGCCATCCCGAGCACGGTCATGGCGTCCGCGTCGGGCGCGGTGCGCACGTCGACGATCTTCGGCAGGCCCTCGGTGACCGTGCCGGTCTTGTCCATCAGCGCGGTGTTGACCTTGCCGAGCCGCTCCAGGGTCGCGCCGTCCTTGACCACCACGGCCCGGCGTGAGGTCGCGGACATGCCCGAGGTGACGGCCACCGGCACGGCCAGCAGCAGCGGGCACGGAGTGGCGGTGACCAGCACCGCCAGCGCGCGCACCGGGTCGCCGGACAGCCACCAGGTCAGCCCGGTGACGATCAGGGTGAGTGGCACGAACGCGATGGCGAACCGGTCGGCCAGCCGCACCACCGGAGCGCTGGTGGCGACCGCGTGCTCGGCCAGTTTCACCACGCCCGCGTAGGCGCTGGCGTCCGCGCGCCGCAGGGCGAGCGCGGCCACCGCGGGTCCGACGTTGACGACCCCGCTGGACACCATGTCACCGGCCACTCTGGACACCGGAATGGACTCGCCGGTCAGGGCGGACTCGTCGAACGTGCCGTCGTCGTGCAGGCGTCCGTCCACCGGCACGATCTCACCGGAGCGGACCACGACGAGATCACCGGCCGAGACCTCGTCTACCGGCACGGTGCGCAGGACGTCCGGCTCGGCCGCGGGCCGGACGTGCGCGGTGCGGGGCGCGCGATCCAACAGCGCGCCCAGGTCGCGGTGTGCGCGCCGTTCCGCGTAGCCCTCCAGCAACTGGCCGCTGGCGAACATCAGTCCGATCAGCGCACCGGCCAGGTACTCGTGCGCGAGCAGGGAACCCGCCAGTGCCAGCAACGCGATGATGTCCACACCGAACCGCCGGTGCCGCAGGTCGTTCACGACGACAACGACAACCAGCACCAAGCCCATGACGGTGCCGACCAGCCAGGGGATCTGGCCACCAGGCAGGCCAGCCAGCACCGGCACCGCTCCGGCCACGGTCGCGACCAGCAACGCGAGCAGGACGGTGAGCCGGACATTCCAGACAACGCCCATCTACATATGCTGCGCGGGGTGCACAACGCGAAAACAGGAACGCACGACCCGTAGCGACCGGGACTTCCGACCCTTGGAGCGCCGCGAGGACGCCCCGACGATGGCGTCGAAGCCTGATCCGAATGAGCTCATGACCTCGCCAAGGCGTTGCCGAGGAGGCAGCATGTCAACGGCAGCCAGGACCAGCTCGGTGATCGTCGTCGGCGTTGACGGCTCGGCCGCGAGCAAGGCCGCGCTGCGCTGGGCGATCGCCGAGGCGACACGACGTGACTGTGTGGTGCGCGCCGTGGCCGTCAGTCCCACCCCGGAACTGATGCCGGCCACGTCGCTCGCGATGGAGCCGCGCGGTATGCGTTTCCCGGTACATGATCCGGCCGAGAACGCCCGCCGGCTCGCCACCCTGATCGAGGAGGCCAGTGCCGGTATCGGCGCGCCGGCGACGGTGGTTCCGGTCACGGTGACCGGTGAGCCCGCATCGGAACTGGTGAAGTCCGCCGCCGACGCGGATCTGTTGGTGCTGGGCGGACATGAGCACGGCGGGCTGTCCGAGGTCTTCCTGGGCAGTGTGGCGGCGGACGCGTTGCGTCACGCTCCCTGCCCGGTGGTCATCATGCCGCCCCACCTCGCCAAGGATTGGTGACCCACGATCATGGATCAACACACTGTTGTGCTTGACCGGGACGGCCTGTCGGCGGTGATCGCCACGCTCGCCGGCGACGGGTACCGGGTGATCGGCCCCGTGGTACGAGACGGCGCGATCGCGTTGGGCGAGCTGCGTTCCGGGGATGACCTACCGGCCGGCTGGGGCGTGGACGTGGCACCCGGCAAGTACCGGCTGCGCAGGCGAGAAGACGAGGCCGTGTTCGGGCACAGCACCGGACCGCAGTCCTGGAAGCAGTTCCTGCACCCGGCCCGCCGGACACTGTGGAAGGAGCTGGAGGACGGCACGCTGCACGCGGAGGCCGACGAGGACCCGCCGCGGTACGCCTTCATCGGCGTACGCGGCTGTGACCTCGCCGCCATCCGCCGGCTCGACCGAGTGCTGATGTCGACCGCCTATCCAGACGGCTCCTACCAGCGGCGCCGTCAGTCGGTGTTCATCGTCGCGGTGAACTGCACCGAGCCCGGCGAGACCTGCTTCTGCGCGTCCATGGGAACCGGGCCGGAGGCCGGTCCCGGCTACGATCTCGCGCTCACCGAGCGGATCGACGAGTCCGGGCACCGGTTCGTGGTGCAGGTCGCCACGCTCACCGGCCAGTGGGTGATCAACGATGTGCTGCACTCCAACGCCAGCGACGAGGAGGTCGCCGAGGCACACGCCGCGGTGACCGAGGCGGCCAACAAGATGGGCCGCGCCATGCCGGACGTGGACCTGCGCGACCTGATCCGTGACAGCCGCCAGTCGCCGCTGTGGCAGGAGATCGCCCAGCGCTGCATGGTGTGCGGCAGTTGCACGATGGTGTGCCCCACCTGCTTCTGCACGACGGTGGAGGACGCCACCGACCTGACCGGCAAGCGCGCCGAGCGCACGCAACGTTGGTCGTCCTGTTTCGACATCGACTTCTCCTACATACACGGCGGCAGCCTGCGGTCGTCGCCGGCAAGCCGGTACCGGCAGTGGATGAGCCACAAGCTCGGTACCTGGCACGACCAGTTCGGCGAGTCCGGTTGTGTCGGTTGTGGACGGTGCGTGGCGTGGTGTCCGGCCGGTATTGACATCACCGAGGAAGCCGCGCGTCTGGCGGAGGGTGGTGCTCGTGCTGCGGACTGATCACCTCGAACCCATGGTCCCGGTTCCGCACCGGGTCACCGATCGATGGGTCGAGACACATGACTCGGTGACCATCCGGTTGGAGCCGGTGGCGGATCCCCTGCCACAGTTCCGGCCGGGCCAGTTCACCATGGTTTACGCACATGGCATCGGTGAGATTCCGATCTCGATCAGCGGCGATCCGTCGGTCGCCGATGGCTCGATCACACACACCATCCGGGTGGTCGGTGTGGTGAGTGAGGCACTGTTCAACGCGACGCCGGGCACCGTGCTCGGGTTGCGTGGACCGTTCGGCACGAGCTGGGACGTCGGCCGTTCGGCCGGGCGTGACCTGGTGATCGTCGCCGGCGGTGTCGGGCTGGCACCGCTGCGCCCAGTGGTGCTGGAGGCGTTGGCGCACCGGGAGAACTACGGTCGCGTGGTGCTGATCGCCGGCGCCCGTTCTCCGCAGGAGTTCCTGTTCCGCAAGGAACTGGATGACTGGGAGCAGCGCCACGACCTGGAGATCACGACGACCATCGACGTGCCGGCGGAGGGCTGGACCGGGCCGGTCGGGTTCGTCACCGAACCGCTCGGCAAGCTCGAAATCGACCCGACACGCACCACCGCGTTCCTGTGCGGACCGGAGCCGATGATGCGGTTCTGCGCCCGGGCCCTGCTCGACAAGGGGCTGCCGGATCAGGACATCCGGGTCTCGCTGGAACGCAACATGCGCTGCGGTGTCGCGCTGTGCGGGCACTGCCAGTTCGGACCGCTGCTGGTGTGCCGGGACGGCCCGGTGGTGGACTTCCACACCGCCGGACCGCTGATGGCCGTTCGCGAGCTCTGAGCCGCCCGGCGCCGACAGGCTGGTCTGACATGCCTGGTCTGACATGCCTGCCGGCGCCGCGCGGCGCGGCCGTCGAGTGACCCCGGATGGCGACCAAGCGCAGGGTTCCGTCACGAAATGTCATCGTGACCGTCCTTTTGCCGAGCCGCGACACGCCCATTAGGCTTTCCGACCGCGGTGGGGGCGGCCCGTCCTCCGCTTCCGCCACGAGAGGCGAGGACCGGTCATCATGAACTCGGACTGGCTGGGCGACACCCACCCGGGGATGGTCGCGACCTACCGGAGCCGCCGCGCGGTCGCGGCCGATGAGCAGCGGCTCGCCGTGGAAATGGCACGCGCCCTGGAGGATGACTCGATCGAGCGCGCCGCACTCGCCTTCCCACTCCCCCGGCGGTCCGCCGCCACCCTCGTCGCCGCCGCCGAGCACCGGCTGGCCGCGCTGAATGTTCTGGACCGGCAGCTGGACCACTTCCGTCATGTGCCGGTGGTCGACGCGATCTTCGGAGCGGTGCGGATCGCCCCGCTGGCCCCGAACCCGGATCACGAGCACACCGTGCCGGTCGAGCCGCGCGATCCGGTGGCCTATCCGGAACTGTCGATCCTGCCGAGCGTTCCGGTGCTGCGCGGCACCCTGCGGTTGATCATCGGAACCTGTCGGCGGAGCCGGCCGCCGGCCGAGCGGCTCGACATCGAGCCACCGCTCGCCTGTAGTCCCCGACGCATGCCCGGCTACGTTTCCCTGGCCGAGGCGGCCAAACGCACCTCGCCGTTACGGGAGGGCCTGTACCGCTGCGAATGCTTCCAGCAGGAAAGCCTGTGGGAGCGCCAGGTCGCCGACCTGTCCGAGATCATCGACTGCCTCGAACCGCGGGCGCGCGAGCGAACGCTGGACTACATGGTGGTCTGCACCAGGCTGGCCGCCGCGTTCCAGTTGCTGGCAACCAACCGCGGCGCGGGATTTCTCGCCTGGAGCCGGGCCTGCCTGCGGTGGATCTGGCTGTATCTGGCCGATCTCGCCGACTGGATCGAGCGGCACGCGGAGGGCCGGGACCGCGCGGACGGCACCGACTTCCCGTTCGCGGACCTGCTGAACAAGTCGCCGGACTTCCTGGACATCCCGAAACCGGCGGAGTACCGGGACTGTCAGGGACGCTGAACCCGCCGGACTCCGCGTCAGGGCTCCCCGTCGGCCGCTGGTGTCTCGGCCACCGTTGTCTCGGCCGCCGTTGTCTCGGCAAGCCGCCACGACCGCAACGGCCGCATCAGCGCGTTCTTCTTGTAGTGGTGCGCCGACATCCGCCGGAGGATGTCGTCCAGGGTGACGACGGCGTCCACGACATGCGCTCCCTTGTTGAGCATCACGCATTCGGCCCGGCCGCCCATCGCCGCGTCGGTGACCTCCGCCCGGGACGGCTGTCCGGACCGGGCCATCTGGTCGAGCACCTGGGTTGCCCAGATGACCGGCAGATGCGCGGCCTCACACAGCCACATGATCTCCTCCTGGAGTTCGGCCATCCGCTCGTAGCCGACCTCCACGGCCAGATCACCGCGCGCGATCATCGCCCCGGTGCTGGGCCAGCGCATCGCGGTCAGCAGGATCGCCGGCAGGTTCGTGAACCCCTGCGCGGTCTCGATCTTGATCACCACGCCGGGCCGCCGGGGACCGAGCTCCTCCAGGGCGCTCAGCAGGTCCTCGACGTCCTCGGGCCCGCGCACGAAGGACATCTCCACCAGATCTGCGTGGGCCACCACGAACGGCAGGCACGCCCGGTCGGTGTCGGTCAGGGCGGGAAGGGGCAGCACGGTGTCCGGCAGGTTGATTCCCTTGGCGGCACGCAGTTTCGTGCCCTTCGCGGCCGCCACCGTGATGCGCAGGGTTACCTCGTCGGGGGTGACGGCCTCGATAACTCCACTGATCTTGCCGTCGTCCAGATGCACCGACTGGCCCACCTCGACGTGGTCGAACGCCTCCGGGAGCGTGCAGCCGATCCGCATCGGCCCCTCATCGGAAACCGGCGCCGGCGTGAGGTCCCGGGTCAGCACCAGGGTGTCCCCCACGTGCAGGTTCAGGAACCCGGGGATCGCCGGCAGCTCGCCGACCTGGGCCGATCCGGCCGGGCTCCGCAGCTGCGTTCCGGTGGCGAGGTAGGTGGTCCGGTCGGTGCGCACGAGCGCGCCTTCCGCGTCCACCGACTCGACCACCAGGCTGCGGGAGGCCTCCCTGGTGTCGAGCAGCCTGATCCGCTCGCGGTCCCGGAACCCCACCAGGAATGACCCGGGCACGGGAATCGTCACGGGCGACAGCTCGGGTCGCCGGGGTGGATGCGGATTCTCCCGCGGCGTGAGCCAGGCCCAGGCTGGCGCGGTCACCCTGCCGTAGGCGTCGCGTTTCGGCCGCAGCCGCACGACTCTGGGTCCGTCAACGAGCGGGCCGGTGCGCAGCTTCGGGCCGGCGAGGTCCATCGCGATACGGCAGGGCCGGCCGGTGGCGGCGCTGGCCTGGTGGACATGGTCGATCATCGCGCGCCAGGCCGGCTCGTCGTCGTGTGCGCAGTTGATGCGGGCCACGTCCATGCCATTCGCCACCAGCGCCCGGACCAGGCCACCGTCGGTGGCCGCCTCGGGGGGCAGCGTGACCATGATCCTGGTCTGCCGGCCCTTCGGCTCGGGACCGAGCAGCTCGATGGTGCGCCGGCGCAGCAGCCTCCCGCCCTCGGCGAAGTCGATCGCGCGGGCCGGTGCGTCGCCCGGCCCCTGGCCGGCGACCGGCATCAGCGCCCGCGCGGCGGCCAGGATGGCGTCCAGGCTGGCCGCGACATGTGGCTCGCTGCGGCCCAGTGAGGACAACCCAAACACGGCCAGCCGGCGTTGCAGGTCACGGAGGTCGTACTGGCGGACGGCCCAGTAGTGGGCCAGATTCACCGCGCTGCCGCCGTGGCCGTCATGTACCCGGCCGATCTGCGATGCCCACACCGACTCCGCGTCGGTCAGTGCGTCCAACAATCCCTGGACTTCGCCCAGCAGCGCGTGGAGTTCACGCTCGGCGGATGTCGCCCCGGCGAAGTGCTCCTCACCCGCTCCGGCACTCATATATGGAGCCTGGGCGGCCGCCGCCGGATCGGTCCAGGGACCTATGCCCCCGTAGAGGGAGCCGTTCGACGTCCACATCGGACGGGGTCCGCCGAACGGGTGAGCCCTCCTCGCGAGCCGGTGGCAGCCCGATACCGGTTCAGTGCCAGCGGGGTGCGGAGCGCGCGGCCCGGCCGAGAGTCCGTCGGGCGGCCGCCGCGACCGCCTCGTCGATCATCTGCCCGTCGACCGTGACCGAGCCGGCCCCGAGTCCGCGCGACTGCGCCAGCGCGGCGAGCACTCGGCCCGCGGCCGCGACCTCCCGCTGGTCCGGCGTGAACGCGGTGATGATTGTCTCGATCTGGCGGGGATGCACGGTCCACTTGCCGTCGAAACCCAGCCGCGCGGCGTGCTCGGCGGAGGCCGCGAAGTCCTCGTCGTCGGCCACGCTGAGGAACGGGCCATCGATCGCGCCGATGCCGGCGGCACGGGCGGCGACGAGCAGTTGGTGCTGGACGGGCAGCCAGGCCGTTCCGGCCCTGGTCCGGGAGCCCAGCGAGGCCGCCAGATCGGCATAACCGAGGATCAGGCTGCGCAGCCGGGGTGTGGCGGTGACGATCTCGTCGAGCTTGGCCAGCGCGCTGGCGGTCTCAATGAGCGCCTGCACCCGCAGCTGGTCCTTGCGGGCGTGCGCGGCCTCGACTCCGTCCAGCAGCCGGTCGACGAACGCCAGGTCACCCGCGTTCTCCACCTTCGGCACCACGATCGATCGCACCGCCTCGGCGGACGCGCATGCCTCGATGTCCGCGTGGCACCAGGCGCTGCGGGGCGGGTTCACCAGCACGGCGATGCCAATGCCGAGCGGTTCAGCCGCCCGAAGCCACTGGAACACCCGCTTCCGTGCCTCGGTCTTACAGCTGGCCGGGCCGGAGTTCTCCAGGTCCAGCACGATCTCGTCGGCGCCCGATTCGAGTGCCTCGGCCATTTCGGCGGCATCACCGCCGGAGACCGACAGGCAGCACCGTGGCGCGAGATCGCGGTCCATGCCGCTGTCGGCGAAAACGTCGAGGGGCGTGGCGGAAACGAACGTCACCGTGCTCTCCTTCGGTAGCACCGGCTCACACCAGCCCGGTGACGAAGTGCCAGTCTGGCACCTCGCCCGCGGGACCGTCATCGGCGGTCGGCCACGGCTGGAGGCCCACCAGAGCGCCACCGGCTGGCAGCGGGTCGACCCGCCGCATAGTGACGGTACTGCGCACTGCGTCGCCCTCGTACACCGGTCCGAATAATCGTGACGCGACTGATCACTCGATCGGCCGTTATGAAAGTGAAAGCGGCGTGTTGTCGCACCGCCCGCCCTACAATCGACCGATGCCGAGAAACCAGTCCGCCAAGGCCCCTGGCCAGGAGGGCTCTGGCGGTTCCAAGTCCGCCCGCACTCGGGACCGGATCACGGCCGCGGCGGCTCATGTGCTGAGTCGCAAGGGCTATTCGGGCACCCGGCTGACCGATGTCGCCGACGAGGCGGTGCTCCAGGCCCCGGCCATCTACTACTACTTCCCGTCTCGCGAGGACCTGATCGAGGAGGTCATCTGGACGGGCATCGCGCACATGCGCGAGTACGTCGACTCGGTGCTCGCGGCGTTGCCTCCGGGTACCGGCCCGATCGCCCGCATAGAGGCCGCCGTCGAAGCGCATCTTCGGTACGAACTGGAAATCTCCGACTACACGACCGCCGCGATCCGCAATGCCGGCCAGATTCCCGAGGAGATACGGCTTCGCTATTCCGCCGAGGCCAGTCACTATGGCGACACGTGGCGGAAGCTGTTGCAGGACGCGCACAACGCCGGCCTGCTGCGCTCGGACATCGAACCGCAGGCCGCCAGGATGCTGGTGATGGGCGCGCTGAACTACGCGGCCGAGTGGTGGAACCCGCGGCGTGATTCGCTGGACGTGGTCGTGCACACCGCCCGGTCGATCGTGCGGCATGGGCTGTGCGCGCCGGAGGCGGCGGCCACCGAGACCGCCGAGGTCGCCACGACCCGGCGTGCCAGGGCGGTCTGAGGCCGGCTCACACCCAGTACGCGATGCGGTGCCGGTATCGACGCATCATGTACGCCGCGAGCAACCAGGCCAGCGCGGTCAACGCGACCGCGATCACCCAGTTCCACCAGTCGATCTGCTGGCCGATCAGCGGCTGCCGGACGATCTGCAGGAAGTTCAGCAACGGGTTGACCTGGACGATCCACTGCTTGTCGCCGATCTGCTGGATCAGCGTGTCCATCGGCCAGGAGATCGGCGTGAAGAAGAACAGCAACTGGACGACCGCGCCGATCAGCGGCTTGATGTCGCGGTACCGGGCGGCGACGATGCCCAGCGTCACCGAGGCCGCGACCATCGCCAGTACGGTCAGGGCGAACCCGGGGATCGCCAGCAGCGTGTTCCAGCCAAGGCCGGGGTGGCATGGCAGGCCGCCGGGACGGCACGGGTCGCCGGACATCGTGTAGTTGGGCGTGCTCAACGCGCGGAAGAACACCGCCAGGATGACCACGTAGACGACCATGTTGTGGGCCAGGATGATGAACTGTCGCCACACCATGCGCAGCACCAGCGCGGTGAACGGCACCGGCACCTGTTTGATCATCTCGTCACTGACGGTGAAGCATTCCGGTGCGTCCTGCAGGCAGCCTCCGATGAAGCCCCAGACGATCAGCCCCGCGCCGATGTAGGGCAGGTAGGTCGACAGCGAGTCGTGCCACAGCTCGCTGAACAGAATGCCGAGGCCCACCGTGGTGGTGGCCATCGTGATGGTCATCCAGAACGGTCCGATGATTGATCGGCGGTATCGGCCGCGCACGTCCTGCCAGCCGAGATGGGTCCACAACCGCCAGGCCCGCAGGCCGGCACGCGCATCCTGCAGGGCACGCTCCCACTCGGTCGCCACCATGAAGGGCGGCCGCGTCGGTCGCGATGAAGCGGACCCCACCACCGGGACTGTCATGGAGGACACCGTAACGATCGGCGTCAGAGTGACCTCGGCCATCCCGCTCAAGTCTTCGTTTCACGGTCAAAGACTTGCTAACATCCGCAATTGCTACAGTCTGCGAGACCGCGCACGGCCCCCGTCGGGGACCCGGACATCGACTGGGAGGTGGCCGCGACGACCAGGCCGCTCTACCAGTTGAAGGCCGAGTTCTTCAAGACTCTGGGGCACCCCGCGCGGATTCGCGTGTTGGAGCTGCTCAGCGAGCGCGAGCACGCGGTGGCCGAGATGCTTCCCGAGGTGGGCGTCGAGCCGGCGAACCTGTCCCAGCAACTCGCGGTGCTGCGCCGCGCCGGACTGGTGAGCACCCGCAAGGAGGGTTCGTCGGTCTACTACTCGCTGACCAGCCCCCATGTCGCCGAACTGCTCACGGTGGCCCGGCGAATCCTCGGTGGCGTGCTGTCCGGACAGGTCGAGCTGCTGCGCAGCCTGAAGGGACTCTGATGGTGATCAGACCACCGGCGGTGCATCGAAGCCCGGCGAAGCACGCTCTGGCGTCGGTATCGTGAAGAGATGGAGGGGCACCATCGTCCACCGGATCGAGCTGGCCGACGACGGCGCGTTGAGTCGCGTGAAGATCGTCGATTCGAGCCTCCTCAACTGGCTCGCCCGATCGGTGGCAGCGCGGAACACGATCATTCTCGACGGGTTTCCGAACAACAAGAACTTCATCCCCGCTGCGGTGGGGAACGAGCTGTAAAGGCGGCCTGAGGCACGACGCCGAGGTGATTTCTGGCACCGCCGCCAGCAAATCCGGGGGGATCAGTTTTTCGTGCGCGCAAATCAATTTTGCAAACGTTTACTGAATCGGTTCACCAATCGATGCAGTGATCCATGAAACATTCTCGTGAACTCGCGATCACGAAACCTTGTGATTACGATGTGGAACCAAACGATTGTTGACGAGGAGTTGCAGTATGACGGCGACAACCATTCCCGGACTCGACCAGGCTCCGACGACGCACTCTGGTTTGGTGTCGTGGGTGCGTGAGGTGGCGTTGTTGACCACGCCGGATCGGGTGGTGTGGTGTGATGGGTCGCGGGGGGAGTGGGATCGGTTGTCGGCGCGGTTGGTGGCGGCGGGGACGTTT
>DASVLX010000283.1:0-4419 GCA_036384655.1 Pseudonocardiaceae bacterium | reverse complement strand
ACCAGCGCGGCGGCCAGTGCCGGCACATCGCCGTAGGGCACCAGGGTGGCCTGGTCGCCGGCCACCTCACGCAGCGCCGGCACATCCGAGCAGACCACCGGGACGTTGCAGGCCAGGGCCTCCAGCACGGGCAGCCCGAAGCCCTCGTCGCGGGACGGCAGGACCACCGCCGACGCGCCGGCCACCACGCTGCGCAGATCGCGGTCGGGCAGATAACCGGTGCGCAGCACTCGCTCCGATGATCCGGGCCGGCCCGGCCCAGCGAGCACCAGCGGTGGCAGGCTCGGCACGCTCTCGTGCGCCTTGCGCAGGTACCGCAGCCCCTTGCGTGGCCCGTCCGCGCCGAGAAACAGCAGGTACTCGCTCGGCAGGCCCAACCGTTTCCGCAGTTCGTCGGCCGGTGGCAAGGCGGCGAACCAGGCCGGGTCGACGCCCAACGGGGTCACCGCGATGCGGTCCTCGGGCACATCGAGCCGGGCGACCACCGCCCGGGCCACCGCCTGGGTCGGCGTGCACACCACATCGGCGCGGCTGGCCGAGCGGCGGACCAGCTCCGGCAGCTCACGGTCGCTGGGCGGCAGTTCGTCCGGCGCGTCGAGGAAACCGAGATCATGAATCGTGAGCACACCACCGGCATGCGCGGGCACCGGCAGCACGAAGTTCGTGCCGTGCACCGCGTCCGCGAACCCGGCGATCAGTTCTACCGGTGGGAACGACGAGCGCAGCCAGCATTTTCGCAGCACCCGGGCCGAACAGGGCAGCCCGCGCGCCCACACACCATGCGGCAGCACGAACCGCAGTGCCCGCCAGCCGCGCAGCGTGAAGGCCACCGCTCGAATGTCCACATCGGACATCGAAGCCAGTTCCTCGGCGAGCGCGGCGGTGTAGCGGCCGATGCCGGTGCGTTGGCCCAGCAGCGGTGTGCCGTCCATCAGGACGCGGAGTCTTCCGTCAGACATCGGAACCATCCCGTCCGGCCGCGAGTCTGCGGACCCGGCCCAGCGCGCGGCGCGCCACCTCGCCTGGGCCGCCGGCGTCCAGATACTCGCGGACCAGTCCGACGTCCCGGCGCAACGTGCCGGACAGGCCCAGCTTCGGCAGCCGGGTCAACGGTCGTCGGCCCGGCAGCCGGTCCGCCGCCGGCCGTGGGTTCCGGCAGTAGGCCAGCAGCGGCGCCAGGGTGCGGTCCCAGGTGAAACGCTCCCGCACGACCGCGATCCGCTCCCGGCAGCCCGCCGCGAACTCCGTGTCGTAGAGCACCCGGGCCAACGCGTCGGCCAGCGCGGCCGGGTCCGCCGGTGGCACCACGACGCCCAACCGCTCGCGGCGCACCAGGTCGGCGAACGAGTCGCCGTCCGTGGTCACGATCGGCAGCCCCGCCCACAGGTAGTCCAGCACCCGGGTGCGGAACGCGAACGTCGTCTCGACGTGCTCGAAATGCGTGGTCACACCGCAGTCGGCGTCCAGCAACCAGTTCTGCCGCTCGCCGTAGGGCACCCAGCCATCGTTGAAGAACACCAGCTTGTTGGCGACCCCGAGTTCGGCGGCCAGGTGGCGGGTCCGCTCGCCGATGTCCATCTCGGGGACCTCGGGGTTCGGATGCCGCATGCCGAGGAACACCAGCCGGACGTCCGGATGTCCGGCGCCCAACTCGGTGACCGCGCGCACCAGGGTGAGCGGGTCGAACCAGTTGTAGACGCCACCCGCCCAGAGGATCACCCTGTCGTCGGCGGTGACACCGGGCAGCACGCCGCGGATGCCGGGACCGGTTCGTTCCGGTGGCCTGCCTGGCAGCCCGAACGGCGCCACGGCCAGCAACGACCGGGCGGTCGGATCCGCGTCATACAGCTCGGGGGTCAACCTGCCGATCGCGGCGAGATGGCCGAGCCAGAAATGCCGTTGCCGGTCCGAGGCGCAGAGGAAGAAATCGCCCCGGCGCAACTGGTTGTTGAGCACCCGGGTGACGCCCAGCAGATCCTTGGCGCGCTTCTCCTCGGTGTCCTGCCGGCCCTGTTCCAACAGCTCAAGGTGCATCGGGTCGTACATGTCACAGACCACGAGCTTGGTCGAGCCGGCCCGGCGCAGTTCGGGAACCAGCTCCATGGCGTGCCCCTGCAGCACCACGATGTCCGCCCAGGCCACATGCTCGGCCAGGTCGCGCGGCCGCGCGGTCAGCACCGCGAACGGAGCCTTCCTCGACCCGCCGTGCGGGTTCACGCTGACCAGCCGCACATCATGTTCGACGGACAGCAGCTCGGCCATCTGCCAGGCTCGGATGGCCGGCCCGGCCATCCGCTCGCCCACCGCGTCCCCGGTGATCACCAGCACCCGGCGTGGCCGGCCGAACAACTCATCGATGCCGAACACGTCGACCAGCACGTCGTGCGCGGCGAGATAGCGGGGAAGTGGATAGGCGGGCTCGATCGCCTTGCGCAGCAACGGAAGCAGGTCGGCGTCGGTCCGCACCCTGGCCGCCTGCTCGACGGCCCGGGCCTCGCGCAACGCCGGCAGCAGTGCCATGAACTGATCGATCGCCAGCACCCCTGCCATCGTCGCGCGGGGCACCGCGACGGTCGGACGCGCCGGACGGTCGGTGTCGCGGTCCTCGTCCGCCCTGGTCATCTCCAGCAGCGTGGGATCGACATCGCCGCGCGCGGTGGCCCGCCGGATCGCCAGCGCCAGCGCCGCCGGCAGCACCCGTGCCAGCGTCTCGTCGGAGAAGTTCTTGTAGAGCGCGGCCAACGCGTTGCGCTCCAACAGATACAGCTCGCGCGCGTTGTCCTGACCATCCACAGTGGATACCGAGGCGTGGTGCCGGTGGTAGGCGACGGACGCCGGCACGTAGCGGACCCGCCAGCCGCGCAGGTTCAGCCGCCAGCCCAGGTCGACGTCCTCATAGAACATGAAGAACCGCTCGTCGAAGCCACCGATCTCGCGGAACACGTCGGCCCGCACGAACATCGCCGAACCGGTGGCGAATAGCACATCCCGGGGCGTCTCGTGCTCGGCCGCGTCGAGTTCCGCCAGCGGCCGGCCGGCGTGCCGCTTGTAGCCCATGCCGAACCAGGTCAGGCCGGCGTCCACGAAGTCGACCCGCTCGCCGGACCAGTCGAGCACCTTGCTCGCCACCGCCGCCACCGTCGGCTCGGCGCGCAGCACGCCGACCGCCGCGGTCACCCAGTCCGGCGCGGGCCGGGCGTCGTTGTTGAGCAGTGCCAGCACATCGCCGGTCGCGTGCGAGGCACCGAGGTTGCAGCCCCCGGCGAAGCCCAGGTTGGTCTCCGACTCGACCACCGTGATGTCCGGCGCCGCGGCCCTGATCCGGGCCACGCTGTCATCGCCGGAGGCGTTGTCCACGCAGATGACCTGCAGTTTCTCCGGTGGGTAGACCAGATCGTCACGCAGCGAACGCAGGCAGGCGAGGGTGTGGTCGGCGCCCCGGTAGTTCACCAGGATCACCGACACCGTCGGGAGGCTCTCTGGAATCCCCAACGCCCCGCTCCTTCCCCGCCGCGAGTTGAGGCCCCTAGCCTGCACCATCGCTCGCACGGATGTGCGCGGAAGGTCCGCGGCCGTGCGATAACCGTAGTCGTGTCGACTCATGAAAACTGTTTTCAGATGCTCACGGGCTCTCACGATCTCCAGAGCCGCGCGGCGGGGGCGATCACGAGCCGGGGCGCAAGCCGGTCATCTGGTGCTGGCAAAGACATCAGTCCGTCGATGACCTCGGTAAGGCCGCCGTCGTGTTGCCAGGTGATGGCGCCGGTGTGGTCGCAGCGCACCGCCCGCGCGTCCGTGACGTAACGCACACGCAGGGCGTCGGCCCAGCCCTCGGGCCAGACTCGCAGCCCGTGGATCTCGGTGATCTCACCGTTGACAGTTGTCGGCAGAAACGTCCAGCCGGCGTTCCTCAGGTCGATCAGTCGTTGTAGTTGGGGGAACTCGACCAGGGCCTCGGTTTCGTGCGGCAGGGCGATCATCGGCCGGTCGCGGTCCGTCCGCGCGCCTGCCTCACTGTTTCTTTCACGGTCTTCAGGGCGATCTCGGCCGCGTTCGCCCGGCCGCCGGTGCCGATGCACACGAACGACTCCACCGCCAGCGCATCGGCCTGCGCGGCCGGCAGTTCGACCGTCACCGTGACCGGCGCCGTCACCGGGGCGGCCGGCGGGTTTCCCCCACTCATCGGGTTGCTCCGTTTCATGGGACACGGCGAGGCCGGAGAGTTGTGACCGACAGTGCCGGCCCCGCCGTGAGATCGGTCAGGCTCGCTGTTGCCGTGTCCAGAACCGGACGGCGACCGCGGCCTCGGTTGCCACGCTGCCAACGCTTTCGTCGCCCGCGAGATCGTCGAGAACCATCAGTGCCCGCTCGGTGGCGCCGTGATAGAGCAGATAACTTGCTGCGGCGCACCGAACAGCC
>DASVLX010000282.1:0-10060 GCA_036384655.1 Pseudonocardiaceae bacterium | reverse complement strand
AACCATCCACCACATGAATGGCTCAAGGGCTCCACAAACGTAGACATAAATTCGTCGACACACTGTTGAGTTCTCAAAGAACACACGCACACCACCACCCAACACAAACAACGCATCAAGCAAGCGGGGCGTCTGCCATTTTGTTCTGTTATATCAGAGCGGTCCGTGCGCGGCCGACACTCTAGGAGTGAAGTCTGCTCGGGGCTTCTCTGCGGACCACCCACTCTACCACCTTGAGTGGGAGCTTGGTTCGTGGTCCTCGCCAGGCCCGGTCCCGGAAGCCTTTCGGCTTTCGGCGCCGTTCCGCGCTGACGTCGTATAAGTTACGCCCCGGCGATCACTGCGTCAAATCGGCCCCCCCTTAAGGGGATCGTCGCAGGTCAGCGCCCTGACGCCGGTCGCCGGCGGCCACCACGCTGGTAACCGCTCACCGACCTTGATCCATCGACCCAGAACCGCCAGGGCACGTCCATCGCCGTGGCGACGCCGACCCTGGGCCCGGTCCTGACCGCCGTGTCGGCCACTGGCTCACCGCGCAACAGCCGAACCGGCGACTCCGGATCCACCAGGTCAACGCCGTTGGCGGCCGGTCCTATTCCCAGCACGGACGTCAGTCTGGCCGGTCCCTTGGCCAGTTCGGAGTCCCGACGCGCGGCCGGCCGGCGCGCCCTGGCGGTGTCCAGGCCGGAGATGACCTCACCGCCGCGCAGCAGCACCGCGCCGGGCACGCCGTCGGTCAGGCAGACGACGTTCGCGCAGTAGTGCATGCCGTAGACGAAGTAGACGTAAAGATGCCCAGCGCGGCCGAACATCACCTCGTTGCGTGATGTTCGGCCCCGGTAGCAGTGCGATGCCGGATCGTCGGCCCCTCGATAGGCCTCGACCTCCACCAGGCGCACGACGACCGCGTCAAGCCCCGATTCGGGCCCTGGATCGGCGACCAGCAGACAGCCGAGCAGTAACCGCGCCGCGTCCAGCGGATCAATGGCCAGCTCGGCCCGACCGAGCGGGCGCGCCCCACTCAGTTCCACAGCACCCTCGACCGTCACGAGGACCGAGTGTGCCCCACCGGCCCGACAACCTCACGTGCCGACTGACGGCCCGCCTTACCGGCCGACGGGACCAACCCGCTCCCGCGCCCAGGCCCGGTCCACCGCGATCCGGTCGACCACCCGCTTCAACTGCTCGGCGACCCGAGCGGGCGCGGTGCCGCCGTACCCCAGCCGAGATCCAATCGAGCCGGAAACGGTAAGAACGTCCCGCACGGCCGGTGTGAGCGCCGGATTGATCGCGGCGAACTCATCATCGGTCAGGTCCGCCAGACCGACGCCGCGTGTCTCGGCCACCCGGACACACTCCCCCGCCGCGCCATGCGCGACCCGGAACGGCACGCCCTGCCGGACCAGCCACTCAGCGATATCGGTCGCCAGCGTGAAGCCGGCCGGCGCGAGCCGGGCCATCCGCTCGGTGTCGAAGGTGAGCGTGCCCAGCATGCCGGCGATGGCCGGCAACAGCAGCTCCAGCTGCTCGACCGAGTCGAACAGCGGCTCCTTGTCCTCCTGCAGATCCCGGTTGTAGGCCAGCGGCTGGGCCTTGAGCGTGGCCAGCAGTCCGGTCAGGTTGCCGATCAGCCTGCCCGACTTGCCACGGGTCAGCTCGGCGACATCCGGATTCTTCTTCTGCGGCATGATCGAGCTACCGGTCGACCAGGCGTCGGACAGCCTGGCGAAACCGAACTCGGCGGTCGTCCAGATGATCACCTCCTCGGCGATCCGGGACAGGTTCACCGCCAGCATGGCCAGGCAGAACGCCATCTCGGCGGCGAAGTCGCGGGACGCGGTGCCGTCGATCGAGTTCTCCACCGGCCCGTCGAAGCCGAGTTCCGCGGCCACCGCCGCCGGGTCCAGGCCGAGCGACGAGCCCGCCAACGCGCCGGAACCATAGGGCGACACGGCCGTCCGCCGGTCCCAGTCCCGCAACCGGTCCACGTCCCGCAGCAGCGCCTGGACATGCGCCAACAGGTGATGCGCGAGCAACACCGGCTGGGCACTCTGCATATGCGTGCGGCCGGGCATCACCGCGTCCGGATGCGCCCGAGCCTGCCCGACCAGCGCGTCGACCACGTCCAGGACACCGGCCGCGACCAGCCGCGCGGCGTCCCGCAGCCACATCCGGAACAGCGTGGCGACCTGGTCGTTGCGGGACCTACCGGCCCGCAGCTTGCCGCCCAGTTCCGCGCCGGCCCGGTCGAGCAGGCCGCGTTCCAGCGCGGTGTGCACGTCCTCGTCGCCGGGATAGGCGGTGAACGCCCCGGACGCCACATCGGCGTCCAGGGCATCCAGCGCGCTGAGCATGCGGCCGAGTTCGTCGTCGGTCAGCAGGCCGGCGTGACGCAGCACGCGGGCGTGGGCCCGGGAGCCGGCGATGTCATAGCGAGCCAACCGCCAGTCGAACTGCGTCGACACCGACAACGCCGCCATCGCGTCGGCCGGTCCGGAGGCGAACCGGCCGCCCCACAGCGCAACCACCTTGCGAACTCCTCTTACTTCTGCAGGTCGCGCCGCGCCGCGATCTTCGTCGACAGGCCCCACAACTCGATGAAACCCTTGGCCACGCTCTGGTCGAAGGTGTCGCCCTCGTCGTAGGTGGCGAGGTTGAAGTCGTACAGCGACTGCTCGCTGCGCCGACCGGTGACCACCGCGCGACCACCGTGCAGCTTCAACCGGATGTCGCCGGACACCTGCTCCTGGGTCTTCGCGATGAAGGTGTCCAGAGCGTCGCGCAGCGGCGAGAACCACAGGCCGTCGTAGACCAGTTCGGTCCAGCGCTGCTCGACCTGACGCTTGAACCGGCCCAGCTCGCGCTCCAGGGTGACGTTCTCCAGCTCCTGGTGCGCGGCGATCAGGGCGAGGGCGCCCGGTGCCTCGTAGACCTCACGGCTCTTGATGCCGACCAGCCGGTCCTCGACGAGGTCGATCCGGCCGACACCCTGCGCGCCGGCCCGCTTGTTCAGCTCGGTGATGGCCTTGAGCACACTGACCGTCTCGCCGTCGATGGCGACCGGAACACCCTGCTCGAAGGTGATCACCAGCTCGTCGGCTTCCCGCGGCTGCGCCGGGTCCTGCGTGTAGGAGTAGATGTCCTCGATCGGGCCGTTCCAGATGTCCTCCAGGAAGCCCGTCTCGACCGCGCGGCCGAACACGTTCTGGTCGATCGAGTACGGCGAGCGCTTGCTCTGGTTGATCGGCAGGTTGCGCTCCTCGGCCCAGGCGATGGCCTTGTCGCGGGTCCACGCGAAGTCACGGGCCGGCGCGATCACCTTCAGGTCGGGCGCCAGCGCGGAGATGCTGACCTCGAACCGCACCTGGTCGTTGCCCTTGCCGGTGCAGCCGTGCGAGAGGGTCGTCGCACCGTACTTCTTCGCGGCCTCGACCATGTGCTTCACGATCAGCGGCCGGGACAGCGCGGACACCAGCGGGTAGCGCTCCATGTACAGGGCGTTGGCACGCAGGGCCGGCAGGCAGTACTGCTCGGCGAACTCGTCCTTGGCATCCACCACGACGGACTCGACGGCACCGCAGTCCAGCGCACGCTGGCGAACCGTCTCCAGGTCCTCACCGCCCTGGCCGACGTCGATGGCCACCGCCACCACCTCGGCGCCGGTTTGCTGGCCGATGTAGCTGATGCCCACGGACGTGTCAAGCCCACCGGAGTAGGCGAGCACGACGCGCTCAGTCATTGTCGTTCTCCTTGTCGTTACTAGCGTCTGACGTTGGATGGTGGTTCGTGGGGCCGGCGGCCATCGCGGTGAACCGCTGCGCCAACTCCTGCCCCCGAACCGGCTCGCGGGCGATCACCATCACCGTGTCGTCGCCGGCGATGGTGCCCAGCACCTCCGACAGCGCGGCTCGGTCAATGGAACTCGCCAGGAACCCCGCGGCGCCCGGCGGGGTGCGCAGTACGACCAGATTGGCCGAACCCTCCGCCGAGACCAGTAGTTCAGCGAGCAGTTTGGACAGCCGGGACGTGCCGCCCTGCACGCCACGCACCGGACTGCCGTCCTCGGGGATCACGTAGACCGGTGCCCCGCCGTCCGCGGCACGCAGCTTGACCGCCCCGAGTTCGTCGAGATCCCGGGACAGGGTGGCCTGCGTGACGTCGATGCCGTCCGAGCCGAGCAGTTTGGACAGCTCGGTCTGGCTGCGGATGGCCATGGTGGACACCAGCTCGACGATCCGTGCCTGGCGCGCGGCGCGGGTGGCCGCGGTCGAGGCGGTCATGATCGTTCCACCAGCCAGGCAAGCAGGGCCTTCTGGGCGTGCAGCCGGTTCTCGGCCTCGTCCCAGACCGCGCTGGCCGGGCCGTCGATCACCTCGTCGGTGATCTCCTGGCCGCGGTGCGCGGGCAGGCAGTGCAGCACGATCGCGTCGGGGGCGGCCCGGCCCAGCAGCTCCGAATTCACCTGGAACGGCTGGAACGGGCCGACCCGGTCCAGACCGTCGTTCTCCTGCCCCATCGACGTCCAGGTGTCGGTGGCCACCACCCGGGCACCGTCCACGGCGGCCTTCGGTTCGGTGAACAACGTCACCGAACCGCCGGTCTCAGTGGCCCTGCGTTCCGCGTCCAGCTGGAACTCGGCGTTGGGGTGGAAGCCCTCCGGCGCGCCGATCCGGACATGCATACCGGCCGTGACGCCGCCCAGCATCAGCGAGTGCGCCATGTTGTTGGCGCCGTCACCGAGGTAGGTCAGCGTGACGCCGGCGAGCGTGCCGAGCCGTTCACGCACGGTCTGCAGGTCGGCGAGCACCTGGCAGGGGTGGAAGTCGTCGGTGAGCGCGTTGACCACCGGGATCGTCGCGACCGAGGCCATCGCCTCGACGCGGGCGTGCGCGAACGTCCGCCACACCACGGCGTCGACGAACCGGGACAGCATCCGCGCGGTGTCCTCAATGGTCTCGTCGCGACCGAGTTGCATGGCCCGGCCGTCCGCGATGATCGGGTGACCGCCGAGTTGCGCGATGCCCGCGTCGAACGAGAACCGGGTCCGGGTGGAGCTCTTGTCGAAGATCACGGCCACGGACTTCCCGGCCAGCGCCAGGTGTCCCAGCCGATCCTTCTTCAGCTCGTCGGCGAGATCGAGCACCTCGGCCTGCTCGGCCGGAGTGAGATCATCATCTCGCAGGAAATGACGTGGCATATCAACCCTCCTGGGCCTTGTCCAAGATGGACGGCAGTGCGGTGACGAAGTCGCGGGCCTGGTCACGCTCCAGGATCAGCGGCGGGGCCAACCGCACGACGTCCTTCTGCACCGCGTTGAGCAGGTAGCCGGCGGCGCGCCCGGCGTCGGCGACCTTGGCGGCCTTCGGGTCGCGCAGTTGCATGCCGAGCAGCAGGCCGTTGCCACGCACACTGTCGACCAGCGGGTGATGTAGCGACTCGATGCCGCTGGCGATCTCCTTGCCGAGCGCGGCCACGTGGTCCAGCAGGCCCTCGGCGGCGATGGTGTCCAGCACCGCGAGTCCGGCCGCGCAGCACACCGGGTTGCCGCCGAAGGTACTGGCGTGCTGACCGGGCTGCAGCAGATCGCCGGCCGCCCCGATGCCGACGCAGGCACCCAGCGGCAGGCCGCCGCCCAGGCCCTTGGCCAGCGTGAACACGTCCGGCGTGACACCGGCCTGCTGGAAGGCGAACCAGCTTCCGGTGCGGCCGATGCCGGTCTGCACCTCGTCCAGGATGAGCAGCGTGCCGTGTTTGGCGGTGATCGACCGGGCGGCGCGCAGGTAGTCGGGCGGCGGCACGATGGCGCCGGCCTCGCCCTGGATCGGCTCCAGCACCACGGCCGCGGTGTCGTCGTCCACAATGGCCTCCAGCGCGGCCGCGTCGCCGTAGGGAACGTACGACACGCCGGGTACCAGCGGCTCGAACGGCGCCCGCTTGCTGGGCTGGCCGGTCAGGGTCAGCGCGCCCATGGTGCGGCCGTGGAAGCCGCGCTCGGCCGAGACGACCTTGGCACGGCCGGTCCGGCGGGCGATCTTGAACGCGGTTTCCAGCGCCTCCGTGCCCGAGTTGCAGAAGAAGACGCGCCCGTTGCCGGCCACCCCGGCCAGGTCGAGCAGGCGCTCGGCCAGGGCCACGGCGGGTTCGCTGATGTAGATGTTGGACACGTGGGACAGCCGGCCAATCTGGTCGGTGACCGCGGCGATGACGGCGGGGTGGGCGTGGCCGAGCGCGCTGACCGCGATCCCGCCGACCAGGTCCAGGTAGCGGTTGCCGTCGGCGTCCCAGAGCCAGACGCCCTCGCCACGCACCAACGCCAGCGACGGCGTGCCGTAGCTGTTCATCATGGCTCCGCGCCAGCGTTCCTGGCCGTCCACATTCGACTTGATCATGCCGTCTCTCCCGGTCGCACCATGGTTCCCACGCCCCGCGTGGTGAACACCTCCAACAGCACCGAATGCGCCAGCCGGCCGTCGATGACGCTCGCGCCCGGCACGCCACCGCGCACCGCGCGCAGGCAGGCCTCCATCTTGGGGACCATGCCGCTGGCCAGCCGGGGCAGCATGGCGGCGAGGTCGTCGGCGGTCACCTGGCGAAGCAGGGACGACCTGTCCGGCCAGTTCGCGTACAGGCCCTCGACGTCGGTGAGGATGACGAGTTTCTTCGCGCCGAGCGCGACGGCCAGCGCGCCCGCCGCGGTGTCCGCGTTCACGTTGTGCACCACGCCGTCCACGTCCGGGGCGACCGTGGAGACCACCGGAATCCGGCCGGCGCCGACGATGTCGAGCACCGCGTCCGGGTTGACCGCCACCACGTCGCCGACCAGGCCGACGTCGACCGGCTCGCCGTTGACGGTGGCGGTGCGGCGTTCGGCGGTGAGCAGATGCGCGTCCTCGCCGGACAGGCCCACCGCGTACGGGCCGTGCGCGTTGATCAGCCCGACCAGTTCCCGGCCGACCTGGCCAACCAGCACCATCCGCACCACGTCCATGGTCTCCGGGGTGGTGACCCGCAGGCCGCCGCGGAACTCGCCGGTCATGCCGAGCCGGTCGAGCATGGCGGTGATCTGTGGGCCGCCGCCGTGCACGACCACCGGACGCAGGCCGGCCAGCCGCAGGAACACCATGTCGTCGGCGAACGCCCGGCGCAGGTCGTCGTCGACCATGGCGTTGCCGCCGTACTTGACCACGACCAGCGCGCCGTGGAAGCGCTCCAGCCACGGCAGTGCCTCGATCAGCACCTCGGCCTTCTCGGCCGCCTCCTCGGTGGTCAGCTCCTGGCTGGTCTCGGTCATGAGGAGTACGCGCTGTTCTCTTCGACGTAGGCGTGCGACAGGTCGGTGGTGAGCACGGTGGCCGCACCGTCACCCAGACCGAGCTCGACGACGACCGCGATGTCCCGGCCGGACAGGTCGGCGGCCGACCGGTCGGCGACCATCCGGCCCTTCTCCAGCAGTGTCACGCCGTTGATCCGGACGGTGAGCAGATCGGGGTCGACCTCGGCGCCAGACCGGCCGACCGCCGCGCCCACCCGGCCCCAGTTCGGGTCCGATCCGAACAGCGCCGTCTTGACCAGGTTGTCCTCGGCCGCCGTGCGGGCGGCCAGCAGCGCGTCGGCCTCCGAGACCGCACCGCGCACGGTGATGCTGATCTCCTTGCTGACCCCCTCGGCGTCGGCCTGGAGTTGTTTCGCCAGGTCGGCGGCCACGGCGGTGAGCAGCGCGCGGAACTCGGCCGGTTCGGGCTGGCGGCCGGACGCGCCGGAGGCCAGCAGCAGCACGGTGTCGTTGGTGGAGGTGCAGCCGTCGATGTCGAGCCGGTTGAAGGTGACCTCGGTGGCCGACCGCAGCGCGGCGTCGAGCGCGTCACCGGGCACGTCGGCGTCGGTGGTGATCACGCAGAGCATGGTCGCCAGGTTGGGCGCCATCATGCCGGCGCCCTTGGCGAAGCCGCCGACCGACCAGCCGTCCGGATGCCGCGCCCAGGACTGCTTGGCATGCGTGTCGGTGGTGAGCACGGCGGTCGCGGCGTCGAAGCCGGCCTGCTGGGATCCGTCCAGGGCGGCCACCGCCTTGTCCACACCGGACAGCACGGCGGGCATCGGCAGCCGCTCGCCGATCAGGCCGGTGGAGCACACCGCGACCTCGGCCGGGGTGATCTTCAGCACCTGGGCGACCTTCTCGGCGGTGGCCTGGGTGTCCTGGAAGCCCTCGGGGCCGGTGCAGGCGTTGGCGCCACCGGAGTTGAGGATCACGGAGCGCAGCTGGTGATCGGCGATCACCTGGCGCGACCACAGCACCGGCGCGGCCTTGACCTTGTTGGTGGTGAACACACCGGCCGCCGCGTGGGACGGGCCGTCGTTGACGACGAGGGTGAGGTCGGGGTTGCCGGACTGCTTGATGCCGGCGGCGATCCCGGCCGCGCGGAAGCCCGCCGGTCCGGTGACGCCGGCGCTCCGGTCGACGGTGGTTTGGTTGGCCTGCTGGTCGGTGTCCGTGTCGGTCTCCTGATCCGTCTGTTTGTCGGTCCCGGTGTTGTCGGTCACGGTGTGGACGGTCCCGGTGTTGTCGGTCACGGTGCGACTCCGATCGTCGACAGTCCGGTCGTCTCGGGCAGGCCCAGGGCGATGTTCATGCACTGCACGGCGGCACCGGCGGTGCCCTTCGTGAGGTTGTCCACCGCGGCGACCACGATCAGCCGGCCCGCGTCCGGGTCCACGACGACCTGCAGGTGCACGGCGTTGCCGCCGAGGGTGGCCGAGGTCGTCGGCCAGGCACCCTCGGGCAGCAGGTAGACGAACGGTTCGTCGTCGTAGGCGTCCCGGTAGCTCTTGCGGGCGGCGACGGTGTCGACACCGTCCCGGACCGGGGCGGAGCAGGTGGCCAGGATGCCGCGCGGCATGGGCGCGAGGACCGGAGTGAACGAGACGCGGACGGCGGTGCCGGCGGCCAGGCCGAGGTTCTGGGCGATCTCCGGGGTGTGCCGGTGCACACCGCCGACTCCGTAGGCGCTGGCGGAGCCCATCACCTCGGAACCGAGCAGGTTGGGCTTGGGGCTGCGACCGGCGCCGGACGTGCCGCTGACCGCGACCACCACGACGTCCGGTTCGATCAGGCCGGCGGCCAGCGCCGGTGCGAGCGCGAGGGAGGCGGCGGTCGGGTAGCAGCCGGGCACGGCGATCCGGCGGGCACCGCGCAGCGCCTGCCGCGCGCCGGGCAGCTCCGGCATCCCGTACGGCCAGCTTCCGGCGTGTTCGCCGCCGTACCAGCGGGTCCACGCGGCCGGGTCGGTCAGCCGGTGGTCGGCGCCACAGTCGATGACGAGCGTGTCGGGGCCGAGCTGGGCCGCCAGCGCGGCGGAGTTACCGTGCGGGAGCGCGAGGAAGACGACATCGTGGCCGCTCAGCGCCTCGGGCGTGGTCTCCCCCAGTACCCGGTCGGCGAGCGGGACCAGATGCGGGTGGTGCTGCCGCAGGGGCGTGCCGGCGTTGCCGGCGGCCGTCACCGCACCGATGTCCACCTGCGGGTGCGTGAGCAACAGCCGGAGCAGTTCGCCCCCGGCGTATCCACTGGCGCCCGCCACCGCGACCTTCACCGTCATGCGAATGATTATGCACCGTCATGCAAGATCACTCAAGTGGCGTAACGACGGACACGTTCAGTCACACCTTTCCGGGGTGACCGGACCACCTGGAAACGGTCAGACCCCGGCGGGTGATCCCCGCCGGGGTCTGATGTCGAGTGAGTCGATCGTGCTAGACCCGCAGGGTGGCGCCGACCCGCTCGCCGGCCAGTGCGACGGCGGCGTCCCGGGCGGCGTTGGCCTCTTCCCTGGTCAGCGTGCGGTCGGGGGCGCGGAACCGCAGCGAGTACGCCAGGGACCGCTTGCCCTCGCCGAGCTGCTCGCCCGCGTACACGTCGAACAGCGACAGGTCCTCCAGCAGGTCGCCGCCGCCGGTCCGGAGGGCTCCGGCGACATCCGCCGCCGGCACCGCCGCGTCCACCACCACGGCCACGTCCACCAGTACCGGGGGGTACGGCGACACGATCGGCGCCGGCCGGGGC
>DASVLX010000281.1:0-5798 GCA_036384655.1 Pseudonocardiaceae bacterium | reverse complement strand
CTGACCGGCGTGCAGGGCGAGCACACCGAACCACGTGCAGGCCACGGTGGCCAGGCCGATGGCCAGGGTGCCCAGACCGTCGCCGGCCCCGCGCGCCCACGCCGAGCGGCCCAGCGCCGAGGTCAGCTCCGCGTCGGAACGCCGCAGCGTCGAGCGGCGCGCGTCCGCCGCACCGAACGCCAACAGGTCGGGGGCGGCCTGCAGCAGTTCCATGGTGCCGGCCAGCACGGCCGCCTTGGAGGCGGCGGTCCGCCGTTCCGCCAGCTTGCCGGTGGCCACGGTCAGCAGCGGAGCCGCCACGCCGGCCACGATCAGCGCGACCAGCAGCGTGGCACCCGAGGGGGCGTTGAGCAGGGCCATCACGATCGAGGTGAGGATCCCGACCACACCGGCGGACAGGCCCGGAACAAGACCGCGCACCAGCACGTCCTGCTGCGCGTCCACATCGGCCATCAGGCGGGACAGCAGGTCACCCCGGCGCAACCGGGAGGTGAGAGTCGGACCGAGCTTGGCCAGCGCCTCCCAGATCCGCACCCGTAGATCGGCCAGCACGCGCAGCGCCGCGTCATGGGACGCCAGCCGTTCCATGTAGCGGACCATGGACTTGCCGATACCGAAGAACTGCACCGCGCCGATGGCGATCATCAGGCTGAGAATCGGCGGCTCCAGTGCCGACTTGGTGATCAACCAGGCCGAGCAGGAGATCATCGCGACACCACCGGCGAGAGCGGCGGAACCCCACGCGGTGGCCACCACGACCCGCTTGCGGTACGGCCGGACCGCGTCGGCCAGCCAGTGCCACGGGCTGGTGCCGCCGTCCTTGTCGGCGCCGCCCGGGACCAGGTCGTCGGTGCCCATCTGGTCGGTGCCAAATTGATCAGCACCGTCGGCATCCTCCGAGAACACCACCGTGCGCGGGGTGGCCGACATCAGGTTCTCGGTCTCCTCGGGCGCCGTGGTGGGCACCGGTTCCGGAGCGCGGCCGGCGATGGTGACGACCCGGTCGCAGAGCCTCAGCAGCGCCGGGTGGTGCGTCACGATCACCGCGGAGCGGCCGGCCAGCATGCCCGGCAGCGCGTTCACGATCGCCCGCTCGGTGGCGGCGTCGACGCCCTCGGTGGGCTCGTCGAGCAGCAGCAGTGGCCGGTCGGCGAGCAGCGCGCGGGCCAGCGCCACACGGCGCTGCTGGCCGGTGGACAGGCCGGCACCGAGTTCCCCGACCGGCCGGTCCAGCGGCACGTCCAGGGCGGCGGCCTCGGCGGCCGCGCGGACCTGCTCGTCGGTGGCGTTCGGGGCACCAAGGCGGAGGTTGTCGATCACCCGGCCGGCGACCAGCCGGGGCTGCTGCGGAACCCAGGCGATCCGGGCCAGCCAGGCGGCCCGGTCGAGTTCCGACAGCGGGGCCCCGCCGATCGTGATCTCGCCGGCGTCCGGCCGGCGCCAGGTCAGCAGCAGGTCCAGCAACGTCGTCTTGCCGGCGCCGCTGGGCCCGACCACGCCAACCACCTCGCCGGGCGCGATATCCATGGACAGCCCGTCCAGGATCGGGCCACTGCGACCGTCGACGCGGATGTCGGACAGCGTGACCGGCGCCTTCGACGGGTCGGGCGCGGGAACATGGCCGCCGGGCACCTCGGCGGTGCTCTCCAGAAGCTTGAAGACCTCGTCCGCGGCGGCCACGCCCTCGGCGCTGTCGTGGAAGCGGGTGCCGACCGCACGCAGCGGCAGGTACACCTCGGGCGCCAGGATCAGCACGACCAGGCCGGTCTGCAGGTCCATGTAGCCATACACCAGCCGCAGGCCGATCGCGACCGCGATGCAGGCGACCGACAGGGTGGCGAGCAGGTCGAGAACCATCGAGGACAGGAACGCGACCCGCAGGGTGCGCATCGTCTGGCCGCGGTACTTCTCGGTGACCTCGCGAATCGTCCGACGCTGCTCGCGCGCGCGGCCGAACGCGGTGAGCACGCTCAGCCCGGCGATCAGGTCGACGAAGTGGTTGGCCAGCACCGACAGCGTGCGCCACTGACGGCTCACATCGCGCCGGGTGTAGAGGCCGATGAGGATCATGAAGATCGGGATCAACGGAATGGTGCAGGCGACGATGATCGCCGACACCCAGTCCGCGAAGAGGATCCGGGCACCAACCGCCAGCGGCACCACCGTTGCCAGCAACAACTGCGGCATGTAGCGCGCGAAGTACCCGTCGAGCCCGTCAAGGCCGCGGGTGGCGAGGTTGGCGACCTCGGCCGGAGAACGGTCCACGTCGCGCGGACCGACGCGCAGGACGTGGTCGACCACTTTCGCCCGCAACTGGGCGATGACCGAGGTGGACGCTCGGTGAGCGGCGGATTCCGACAGCCATGCGACCACCGCACGACCGACGACCACCAGCGTGAGCAGCGCCAACGGCGTGACGGCCGCCGAGATGGCCGCGTGCCCGAGGAAAGCGTTGGTGATCACGCGGGCCAGCAGGTCGGCCTGGGCGATGATCAGCACGGCTGCCAGGACGCCGAGCGCCGCCGCGGCGAGGATGAAAATCCTCGCCGCGGCGGCGTTACGGAGCAGCCGGGGGTCAACCGGCTTCATCGGGCTCCCTCAGGGGTCGGGGTCGAGGGAGCGGAGGGGGCAGCAGGCGGGTTCGCCTTGTTGCTGAGGAACGACGGCGGCAGGCCGGTCGGACCGGTCAGGGTGCTCGGGTCAACCCGCTTGCGGAAGACCCAGTACGTCCAGGACATGTAGATCAGGACGATCGGCACCATGATGCAGGCAACCCAGGTCATCAGGGTCAACGTGTAGTCCGAGGACGCCGCGTTGTCGATGGTGAGGCTGTTGGTCGCCGGGCTGATGGTCGACGGCAGCACGTTCGGGTAGAGCGCCCAGAACAGGGTCCCCGTGAACACCGCGATGGTCAGGCCCATCGAGATGAACGACCAACCGGGCCTCTTGAGCTTGGACAGCACGACGGCGACGATCAGCAGCACCGCCGTGAGGGCGAAGCCGATGAAGTACTTGTCGATGCCGCCCAGCAGCCAGAACTGCGCCACCAGGATGAACGCCGCGCCCACCACGACCGTCGCGATGCCCAGCGGCCAGGCCAGCTTCCGGGCCCGTTCGGCCAGGTCACCTGCGGTCTTGAGGGACAGGAAGATCGCGCCGTGCAGGGTGAACACCAGGAGGGTGGTCAGACCGGCGAGCAGCGGGAACGGACGCAGCAGGGTGAAGAAGGTGCCGGTGAAGACGTGCTGGACACCGTTCACCGTCTCCAGCGGAACACCCATGACGATGTTACCGAAGGCAACGCCCCACAGGAGGGCCGGCACGACCGAGCCGAACACCAGCAGGCCGTCCCAGGTCTTCCGCCACGTGTCACTGTCGATCTTGCTGCGGTATTCGAACGCGCAGATGCGGACGATCAGGGCGAGCAGGATGACGAACAGTGCGAGGTAGAAACCGGAGAACAGGCTGGCGTACCACTGCGGGAAGGCCGCGAAGATGGCGCCACCAGCGGTGAGCACCCAGACCTCGTTGCCGTCCCACACCGGGCCGACCGCGTTGTAGATGGCTCGCTTCTCGGCGTGGGTCTTGCCCAGGAAGGGCAGCAGGATCCCGGAGCCGAAGTCGAACCCTTCAAGGAAGAAGTAGCCGATCCAGAGAACGGCGATCAGTAGGAACCAGATTGTGTGTAGCATTTTTGATCGTCAGCTCCGGCTCAGTATGCGAAAACGGGCGGGCGGGTTTCCTCGGGCGCCTCGGGCTTCTCGCCCTCCGGTGCCGGAGCGGGTTCTGCGCCGAGCTTGATGTAGCGGATCGCAAGCCTCACGGCGACCACAGCAAGAGCGGCATACAGCAGCGTGAACACGACGACCGTGATCAACACGTTCCAACCTGCGAACCCGGACACGGCGTCCTGGGTCTTCAGCAGACCGTAGACGATCCAGGGCTGGCGGCCCATCTCGGTGAAGATCCAGCCCAGGGAGTTGGCGAGGTACGGAAGAGCGATGCCGGCCAGTGCCAGTCCGGTGAACCACTTGCCTGCCGGCGTGCGGCCCCTACGGAACATGTACAGGCCGACGATGGACCAGATCAGGGCCAGGAAGCCGAGGCCAACCATGATCCTGAAGGTCCAGTAGGTCAGCGGGACGTTGGGGATGTAGTCCGCCGGAGCGCCACCGAACTGCTGAGCCTCGGAGGACGCGACGTTGTTGATGCCCTCGACGGTGCCGCTGAAGGAGCCGGTCGCCATGAAGGACAGCACGCCGGGAACGCGGATGCTCCAGACCTCGTGCAGGCCGTCCAGCGAACCAACCGTGAACAGCGAGAACGAAGCCGGCGAGGAGGTCTGGTACAGGGCCTCGGCGGCGGCCATCTTCATCGGCTGCTGCGAGGTCATGATCCGGGCCTGCTGGTCACCGGAGATCAGCGTGCCGATGCTGGCGATCAGCAGGACCACCAGGCCGAAGCGGGCCGACGTGCGGAACACCTTGGTCTCGTGTCCACGGTGCAGCTGCCAGGCGCTGATACCGATGATGAACAGGGAGGCCGTCAGGAAGGCGGCGAAGATGGTGTGCGGGAACGTACCCAGCACCGTGGAGTTGAACGCCACGGCGAGGAAGTCGTTCAGCACGGCCTTCTTGGTGCCGTCCGCGTAGGTGCCCGCCACGTAGCCGACCGGGTGCTGCATCCACGAGTTCGCGGCCAGGATGAAGAAGGCCGAGAGCACGGTACCGATCGAGGCCAACCAGATGGTGGTCAGGTGGACACCCTTGGACAGCCGGTTCCAACCGAAGATCCACAGTCCGAGGAAGGTGGACTCCAGGAAGAACGCGATCAGTGCCTCCATGGCGAGTGGGGCACCGAAGATGTCACCGACGAAGCGGCTGTACTCGCTCCAGTTCATACCGAACTGGAACTCCTGCACGATGCCGGTGGCCACGCCGAGGGCGAAGTTGATGAGGAAGAGCTTCCCCCAGAACTTCGTGGCGCGCAGATAGTGTTCCTTGCCGGTCTTGACCCACGCTGACTGCAGGATCGCAGTCAGGACCGCTAGGCCAATTGTCATCGGCACGAACAAGAAGTGGTAAACGGTGGTGATGCCGAACTGCCACCGTGCCAGGTCCAGAGCATTCATAGGGCACAGACTCGCGGCAGAGGTGGTCCCAGGGCAGGGGACAAGGTCATGATCACTCAGGGACTTCTGAGACGTCGACACTAAGGGACCTTGGTCCTTCGCGCCTCAGGACTTTCGTCACTTCGGGCGTTTGGCCAGGTCCTTAGGGTTCTCTCAGGCGTGACCAGCCATTTTGTTGATCATGTCAGCTGTTCGTCGCCGACATGATGACAACGTGACAGCTTCCGCGATCGTTCCCGAAATGTTGTCGACGCGCGCCCCGTTGTTGTTACCAGCTTGGCCGGGATCGGCGGGACTATGACATCCCGTAATCACCTGGTCGCTGTCAGCGCAACGGCTGTCAGATCCGCGACGTGCTTCGCCAGCTTTCCACACCCTCGCCTTCGACGCCAACCTTCCCAACCGCCCATGCCGGCCAAACCAGGACCGGCACTTGTTAGGACGTCCTTGGCCGCGTGAGGTTGACTGGTGACACGGGGTGGCTCAGGTGTTGGGAAGGGTACGGACATGATCAATGTGTTCCTGGTGGATGATCACGCCGTCGTCCGTCGCGGCGTCGCGGACATCCTGGAGGAGGAAGACGACCTGACCGTGATCGGTCAGGCCTCGTCGGTGTCGGAGGCACTGGCGCGAATTCCGGCACTGCGGCCCGACGTTGCCGTGCTGG
>DASVLX010000280.1:0-12744 GCA_036384655.1 Pseudonocardiaceae bacterium | reverse complement strand
TCGCCATCTCCGCCCTCCGCCTCGCCGGCCACACCAACATCGCCCGAGCAAACCGACACATGGCCCGCAACACCACCCGCCCCCTCACCCTCCTCGGCATCAACAAATCCTAAAAGGACACAACTTTGACGGAACCCTGCCCTCCCGGGGGCGGCCCCTGGGCCAGTCTATGGTCAGAGATGCGCGAAACGCTGGAGATCTTGGCCGCCTGTGGACGACCCGAGCGCCATGGGGACAACCCCGGCGGCATAGGCGACGGTAGTGGTATGTGGCGATCGGCATGAGAATCCTCCTGGTCAGCGACTTCTATCCGCCCAACCAGGGAGGCCTGGAGGGCCATGTCGCGAGACTCGCCGCCCATCTGGCCGACCGCGGGCATGAGGTCGCGGTCGCGACCGGCGGCGCGCACGGCGGGCACAGTTCCACAATGGATGGGCCGGTGCTGGTCAGCCGGTTGCCGCTGGCACTGGAACGGCTGCCCGTCTACACCACCAACCGCGCCTACCATCCGCCGTGGCCGGACCCGGCATTCGTCCGCGCACTGCTCGCCATGGCGCGGCGCTTCCAGCCCGACGTCATCCACGCGCACGGTTGGTGCGAGTTCTCCGCGGCCGCGGTCGCCCGCAGGCTGGACGTGCCGGTGGTGGTGACCCTGCACGACTATGGCCTGCGCTGCCCGAGCAAGACACTGCGTTGCGGTGACCGTCCCTGCCGCAGGACGCTCGGCCTGTGCTGCCTGACCTGCTGGCATTCCGACCAGGGGCTGGCCAAGCGGACCGGGCTGGCCGCCGCGATCAAGCTCGGCCGTGGCAAGGTCGCCGGGCGGATCAGCCGCTTCCTGGCCGTGTCGCACTACGTCGCCCGCGCCCATCTGTGCGCCGGCATCGGCGAGGAGTCCGACTACCGGGTGGTGCCCAACTTCGTCGACACACCCGCCGGGCCGATCAGCGCGCCGGAATCGGCCGAGCGGCCGATCCTGTTCGTCGGTCCCACCCTCCCGCGCGCCGGCCGAACGGTGTTGGAGACCGCCCATGACGCGCTGCCGGCCGAGGACCGGCCACCGCTGAGCCTGATCGACGCGGAGGACGAGGCCGGCGCCGACCCGGACGCCTACCGCGACGCGAGCATGATCGTGGTGCCCTCGCTGTGGCCGGACCCCTGCCCGACCGTGGCGTTGGAGGCGATGGCCGCCGGCCGGCCCGTGATCGCCTCCGCGGTCGGCGGGCTGACCGATCTCGTCGAGCCCGGCGTCACCGGGATGCTCGTGCCGCCCGGCGAGCCCGACGCGCTCACGGACGCGATGCGCACCCTCGCCGGCGATCCCGAACTGGCAGCGAAGCTCGGGGCGGCCGGCCGCGACCGGGTGGTCCAGCGGTTCTCCGCCGCGGCGGTGATCCCGCAGGTCGAGGCGGCCTACCAGGAGGTACTGGCCTGATCGCCGAGTGGCCGTGATCCTCGGCTGGCCCTACGGTCGGCGACTGTGTTGCCGTACCTGCTGATGTATCACTCGATCACCGACGCCCGCCACGACCCCTATCTGATCACCGTCGGGCCCGACCGGTTCGAGCGACAACTCGACTGGCTGCGCCGGCGCGGCCTGCGCGGCACCTCCGTTGGCGAGCTGTTGGCGGCTCGGGCCGCCGCCCGAGCCGCGGGCCGGGACGCCACCGACGCCACCGCCCACCTGGTCGGCCTGACCTTCGACGACGGTTACGCGGACTTCCTCACCAACGCGCTGCCGGTGCTGCGCCGGTACAACTGGACCGCGACCGTCTTCGTGGTCGCCTGCCGGCTCGGCGGCGACAACGGATGGGATCCGAAAGGCCCACGCAAACCGCTGATGACCGGCGACCAGGTCCGTCGGGTGGCCGATGCCGGAATGGAAATCGGCTCACATGGCCTGCGACATGTCTCGCTACCCGACACCGACGACCCGACGCTCGCCGACGAGCTGCGCACCAGCCGAGCCATCCTGCGCGAGATCAGTGGAACGCCCGTGGACGGGTTCTGTTACCCGTACGGGCATGTGGACGCGCGGACGATCGCGGCGGTGCGCACCGCCGGCTATGACTACGGTGCGGCGATATGGCCGTCCCCATTCACCGGACGGAATGCCCTACCGCGCACCTATATCGGTGATCGTGATCGCGCACCGCAGTTGTTCGCGAAACGAATTCGTCACCAATTCGGGTTCACCCGCGATAGGTAGACAACGTCATCACGATGGCTGAGGACCATCCGCCATCCCCGTGGCACCGTTTTCCTGTGCGCTCGGAGTGGACGCACAAAAAGCGCGAACAGGGAGCGGTGCGGTGGCCGAACACAAACTCGCCCTCGCGGTCAACGGCCGCGAGGGCCTGATGCGCGGCCGGCTGGTCGCGTTCGCCCCGGCGGATGTACCGGTGCAGCAGCGCCGCGGTCAGGACGGCGGCGACCCAGACGGCGACGTCAACGGCGCCGCGGACAGCGACACCAACACCGACGCGAACGCCGGCCATGACACCGACGGTGACCGGAACAGACCCCGGCTCGGCACGGTGGCCGTCATCGGCCTCGGCTACGTCGGCCTGCCCACCGCCCTCGCCCTGTACACCCGCTGTGACCGGGTGATCGGCGTCGACATCAGCCAGGGCCGGCTGCGTGCCGTCGCGTCCGGCGACGTGGACCTGCCCGAGGCCGACCGGTTGTGGCTGGCCGAGGCACTGGCCACCGGATGGCTCCAGCTCACCACCGACTCCGGTGCGATCAGCGAGGCCGACGCCGTGATCATCTGCGTGCCCACGCCGGTGGACCAGCAGCATGTGCCCGACCTGACCGCGCTCAGCGCCGCGTGCGGCACCGTCGTCGAACGGGCCCGAGCCGGCCAGACGATCGTGCTGACCTCGACGACGTTCGTGGGTACCACCCGGGACATGCTGGTGGAACCGCTGAAGGAGCGCGGGCTGGTCGCCGGCGAGGACATCTACGTCGCGTTCAGCCCGGAACGCATCGACCCGGGCAACCCCGACCACGCGCAGCGGCACACCCCACGGGTGGTCGGCGGCACGACTCCGGCCTGCGCGCAGCATGCCGCGCAGGTGATCGGCGAGCTGACCGACACCGTCTACCTGGTCAGTTCGCCGGAGGCCGCCGAGGCCACCAAGCTCTACGAGAACGTGTTCCGGGCGGTCACGTTGGCGCTTGCCAACGAGTTCGCGGACATCTGCGGCACCCTCGAACTGGACCCGATCGAGATCACCCTCGCCGCCGGCACCAAGCCGTACGGCTTCCTCGGCGCGTTCCCCGGCCCCGGCGTCGGCGGCCACTGCATCCCCTGCGATCCGCACTATCTGCTCTGGCAGATGCGCGTCGCCGGGCGCGCCGCCCCGCTGATCGAGCAGACCATGCGGTCCATCGCCGACCGGCCCGGCAGGGTTGTCGACCGCGCCGCCGAGGTGCTCGCCGAGAAGGGCCTGGCGGTGGCCGGCGCGAGGATCATGGTCGTCGGGGTCAGCTACAAGCCCGGCGTCCGCGACCTGCGCGAGTCCTCGGCGCTGACCCTGATCGACGGCCTGGTGCGGCTCGGCGCGGACGTCGCCTACCACGACCCGCTGGTGCCGTCCGTGCGCACGCCCGGCGGCACGGAACTGCGCAGTGTGCCCGCGCCCAGTCCTAACGCCTGGGACCTCGTGGTGATCCACACCGTGCACCCGGGCACCGACTACGCGTGGGTGCGCGACTGTCCACATGTGCTGGATGCGACGTTCCAGTTCGATCCGGCCCCGCAGCGGCTGTTCGTGTGAGGGCCGCGCCGTGACCGCTACCGTCCATACCGCGGCCGCCGTGGACACCCCGGCCGCCCTCGACACCCCGGCGCTGGTGCTGAAGTTCGACCGGAACCCGCTGCACCACGGCGGTCTGGGCGTGATCCGCAGTCTCGGCAAGCTCGGCGTGCCGGTGTACGGGGTGCAGGAGAGCCCGTGGTCGCCGGCCGCGAACTCGCGCTATCTGCGCGGCGGCTGGTTGTGGCGGCCGCGGCAGGAACAGGTCGAACGGGTCCGGGAGGGACTGGCCCAGATCGGCCGGCTGATCGGCCGGCCCGCCGTGCTCATCCCCACCGACGACGCCGGTGCGATCTTCCTCGCCGAACACGGTGATCCGCTGCGCCGGAGGTTCCTGTTCCCGGCGCCGGCGCCCGAACTGCCGCGCCGGATGGCGAACAAGGCGACCCTGTACGAGCTGTGCCGACGGCTCGACATGCCCTGCCCGGACAGCGTCGTGCCGACGTCATGGGCGGAGGTCGCCGCGTTCGTCCGCGGGCACGGCTTTCCGCTGGTCGCGAAGCTGACCATGCCCTGGCGGGGGGTGCCCGGCGTGCGCAGCACGACGATCGTGGCCAACCGGCCGGAACTCGAACGGATCTGGCAGGCCTGCGGTGCGCGCAATCGCTTGCTGCTGCAGGAGTTCGTGCCCGACGCCGGCGCGGGCGTGCCGGTGGACTGGTTCTTCCACGGCTACTGCGACGCCGACTCGGTCTGCCGGCCGGCGTTCACCGGGATCAAGGAGCTGTCCTATCCGGCGCATGCCGGGCTGACCAGTCTCGGCCGCTGGATGGACAACCCGACGCTGCGCGGCCAGGCGGTCGACCTGCTTGCCAAGCTGTCCTATCGGGGCGCGGTCGACCTGGACTTCCGGTGGGATGCCCGGCGTGGCCGTTACCTGTTGCTGGACGCCAATCCCCGGCTGGGGGCGCAGTTCCGGCTGTTCCGCGACACCGCCGGCATCGACGTGGCCCGCGCCGCCTATCTGGATCTCACCGGGCGGCCGGTGCCCACCGGCGAATGCGTGCCCGGCCGCGGCTTTCTGGTGGAGAACTACGCCCCGCTGGCGGCGCTGCGGGCCCTGGGGCGGCGGCGCCGCCGTGGCGGCGAGACCGCCTGGTTCGCACCCGATGACCTGGCCCCGTTCGGGCTGATGTGCCTGCGGATGGCCTGGCGGGTGGCGACCCGACCGTTCACCCGGGACACCTCCGCGCGCGACGCGGCGGCGGTGGCGATCCCGGCACCTCGTTACAGACCCGGCCGAGGAGCACGGATATGACAGACCTGGATCGTTCGCAGAACCGGACGGAGAACGCGGCCAAACCGACCGCGAGCGAGAGCAACGGCGAGATCACCGACGTCACCGATGTCGCGATCATCGGGGCGGGACCGTACGGCCTGTCCCTGGCGGCCCACCTGAACGCCCGGGGCGTGCCGTTCCGCCAGTTCGGCCGGCCGATGGAGATGTGGGAGACCGGCATGCCGCGCGGCATGCTGTTGAAGTCGCAGGGTTTCGCGACCAACCTGTCCGCTCCGGACGGTCACCACACGCTCCGCGAGTTCTGCGGGTCGAGCGGCCGTGAGTACGCCGACACCCGCACGCCGGTGCCGCTGCGCACCTTCCTGGAGTACGGCCACTGGTTCCGTCGCGAGGTCGTGCCCGGCCCGTGCGAGGCTCCGGTGCGCCGGTTGACCTGGCGCGCGGGCGGCGACCCGGGCTACCGACTGGCTCTCACCGACGGCAGCGCCGTGCTGGCCAAGCGGGTCGTGATCGCCACCGGCCTGACGAACTTCGCGTTTGTGCCGCAAACGCTTGCGACGCTGCCGCCGACGCTGTGCTCGCATACCAGCACGCTGCCCCCGCTGACCACCTTCCGCGGCCAGAAGATCGTCGTGGTGGGCGCCGGCCAGTCCGGCCTGGAGACGGCGGTGCTGCTGGCCGAGCGTGGCATCGACGTCACGCTCGCCTGCCGCGAGTCGAGCCTGATCTGGAACGACGATCCACTGCCGGTCCGCCGAACCCGGCTGGCCAGGCTGCGCGAGCCGGAGGTGGGCCTCGGCTCGGGCTGGACCACCTGGTTCTACTCGGAACGCCCCTACTGGTTCCACCGGCTGCCGGCCCCGATCCGCGCCAACCGGGCGGTCAACGCCCTCGGCCCGGCCGGCGCGTGGTGGCTGCACGACCGGTACCGCGGCCGGGTTCCCACCCTGCTCGGGCACATCGTGGTCTGGGCGACGCCGCGCGGTGACGGTGTCACGCTGACCCTGGCGCACGCCGGCGGCACCCGGGAGATCGAGGCGGACCACGTGATCGCCGCGACCGGCTACCGCACCGACTTCAGCAAACTGTCCTTCGTGGACGAAAGGCTGCGGTCCCGGGTGCGCACCCTGGCCGGTGGGCCGGTGCTCGGCCGCGACTTCCAGTCCACCGTGCCCGGTCTGTACTTCGCCGGTCCGATGACGGCGGCCAGTTTCGGTCCGGTGATGCGGTTCGTCTACGGCGCCAAGTACGCGGCCCCGGCGCTGGCCGGGCACCTCGCCGAGGCGTCGGTATGACGGTCGGTATGACGGCCTCCGTGACCGAGGCACCGACTCCGGCCGCGCCCTCGGCTGCCGCACCGGCCCAGGATCCGGACCGGACTCCGGTCTCGGCCGGAGCCGGGCCGGACCCCCGGCGCAAGCGGGTGTTCGACGTGGTCGTGGGTGGCGCGCTGATCGTGCTGCTCGCGCCGCTGCTCGGCGTGCTGGCACTGGCGGTGTTGCTGTCGGTGGGCCGGCCGGTGCTGTTCCGGCAGGACCGGGTCACCGGCGGCGGCCGGATCGCCGAGGTGATCAAGTTCAGGACGCTGTCGAACGGATGGCCGGACGACACGCCGGGCGGTTCGCCGGACACCAGTTGGTCGGTGCCGCCGGACCGGTGCGGCGCGTTGGCACGGTGGCTGCGCGCCACCCACCTGGACGAGCTGCCGCAGCTGGTGAACGTGCTGCGCGGGGAGATGTCGCTGGTCGGGCCAAGGCCGGAGCGACCGTACTTCGCGGACCGGTTCGGCCGGGAGATCCCCGGCTACGACGGCCGGCACCGGATGCGCGGCGGCATGACCGGCTGGGCGCAGGTACACGGCCTGCACGGCGACACCCCGATCGTCGAGCGGGCCCGGTTCGACAACCAGTACATCGACCGCTGGTCACTGCGACTGGACCTGGTGATCCTGGCCCGCACGCTGGTGATCGTGCTGGCCGCGATGGTGCGTGGATCGAACGGCGGAACGGGGGCGGGCCGGTGAGGGTGCTGCATGTGATCACGGGGCTCGGCGTGGGCGGCGCCGAACTGCAACTGCGCTGGATACTCCGGCACACCCGGCATGACGCCGAGGTGGTCACCCTGTACAACGCGGGCCCGGTGGCCGACATGATCACCGACGACGGCGTGCGGGTTTACGACCTGGGGATGACCGGCAACAGGGATCTTGGCGCGCTGCCCAGGCTGCGCAGGCTGATCCGCGCCAACCGCTACGACGTCGTGCACACCCACCTGTACCGGGCATGTGTGTACGGTCGGCTGGCGGCGTGGCTGGCCGGCACGCCGGTGGTGGTCACCACCGAGCACTCCATCGGCGAGACCCATCTGGAGCGGCGCCGGATGACCCTCGGCGTGCGGGGGCTGTACCTGGCCACCGATCTCTGCTCGGACGCCACGATCGCGGTGTCCCCCACCGTCCGGGACCGGCTGGTCCGCTGGGGAGTACCAGCCCGCAAGATCGTCGTGATCCCCAACGGCCTGGAGCTGGGCCGGACCGCGTTCGACCCGGCGGCGCGGGTGCGGGTGCGGGACGAGTTCGGCATCGGCGCGGACGAGTACGTGATCGGCGTGCTCGGCCGGCTGGACCCGATGAAGCGGTTCGACCTGGTGATCCAGGCCGCCGCGCCGCTGTTGGACCGGGCGAGGCTGCTGGTCGTCGGCGACGGCTCGGAGCGTGACCGGCTGGCCGCCGTGGCGCGCGAGGCCGGCGTCTCCGATCGGGTGGTGTTCGCCGGCGAGCGCCACGACGTCGGCGCCATGCTGTCCACAATGGATCTGTTCGTGGCGTCCTCGAAGCAGGAGACGTTCGGGCTGTCCGTGCTGGAGGCGCTGGCGAATGGGCTGCCCGCGCTGTATACGGCGTGTCCCGCGCTGGAGGATCTGCCGACCGAGCGGGCCCACCGGATTCCCGGCGACATTGGCGGGATGCGTCAGGCGATCACCGAGGAACTGGCCCGGGGGGCGCGGCCGCGCGACGGCGTCCCGCCGGAGATCCGCGCGCGATACGGCATGTCGGCGGTCGCGGGCGCGATCGATGATCTCTACGAGCGGTTGGAGAAGGAACAATGAGAGCTGTGGTGACGGGGGCGGCCGGGTTCATCGGTTCGCACCTGGTGGAGCGGCTGCTGGCGGACGGCAACGAGGTGGCCGGACTGGACGACCTGAGCACCGGCCGGTTGACCAATCTGTCCACCGTGGAGCGTCATCCACGGTGGACGTTCCACCAGGGCACGATCCTGGACGCGGACCTGGTCGACCGGGTGGTGGCCGGCGCCGACGTGGTGTTCCACCTGGCCGCCGCGGTCGGCGCGTTCGTCATCCAGCAGCACACCCTGGACGGCCTGCTCACCAACATCCACGGCACCGAGCATGTCATCGAGGCCGCCGACCGGCACCACGCCCGGCTTCTGGTGGCCTCCACCAGCGAGATCTACGGCAAGAACGCCACGGTCGCGGTGACCGAGGACGCCGACCGGATCGTCGGCTCACCGCTCAAGTCGCGCTGGTCCTATTCCGAGGCCAAGGCGGTCGACGAGACGCTCACCCACGCCTACGTGCGGGAACGCGGCCTGTGGGCGGTGATCGTGCGGCCGTTCAACACGGTCGGGCCTCGGCAGACCGGCCGGTACGGCATGGTGATCCCGCGGTTCGTCGGCCAGGCCCTGACCGGCAGGCCGCTGACCGTGTTCGGCACCGGCGAGCAGGTGCGCTGCTTCTGCCATGTCGCGGACGTGGTGCCGGCGCTGGTGGCGCTGGTCGGCCTGGACGCCGCCCGCGGCCGGGCCGTCAACCTCGGCAGCTCCGAGCCGGTGTCCATTGGTGAGCTGGCCCGGCGGGTCCGTGACATGACCGGCTCGACCAGCGAGATCGTCCGTGTGTCCTACCAGGAGGCGTACGGCGACGGGTACGAGGACATGCAACGCCGGGTGCCGGACTGCACACTGGCCCGGCAGTTGGTCGGCTTCCAGGCCACCCACAGCCTGGACGACATCCTGCGCTCGGTGATCGCGGAGCGGACCGCGGCCGCGCGGCTGACCGCCTAAGTCGTGGGAAGGTGGGCGGTCTGCTGGCTGGCCGCGTTACTGCTCGTCATGATGTCGGCACCGGCCTGCGCTGACACCGCGTCGGAGCAGGCGTCCCCGGCGACGGTGGTGGCGTCCCTGCCGTACTGGTATCTGGACGCCGGCACCGATGTCGTGCTGGCCAACCGGCCGGCGGTCACCGAGGTCTCGCCGTGGCTGTACGGCCTCGCCAGTGACGGCACGATCGTGCCGCAGTATCCGGACAGCCAGGCCGGCGCGGTCACCGCCGACCTGGACAAACTGCGTCAGGCCGGGCTGGCGGTCGTGCCGAGCATCGCCAACGTCACCAACGGGTCGTTCTCGTACCAACCGATCGCGGACATGCTGCACGACGCCGACCGGACCAAGAAGCACATCGCCGACATCGTGGCGCTGGCCAACAACAACGGCTTCGCGGGCATCGACATCGACTACGAGGACCTGGCCGCCGGTGACCGGGCCGCGTTCACCAGCTTCACCTACCAGCTCGGCCAGGCGCTGCACGCGGCGAACCGCACCCTGTCGGTCACCGTGTTCGCCAAGAGCAGCGACGACGGCGATGATCCGCGCGATGTCGGCCAGGACTATGTCGGGTTGGGCCAGAGCGCGGACCAGGTGCGGGTGATGGGCTACGGCGATCACTGGGAGTCCTCGCCGGCCGGTCCGATCGCGCCGGTGAGCTGGGTGAGCACGGCGCTGAACTACGCGGTCAGCCGCATCGCGCCGGCCAAGATCGTGCTCGGCGTGCCGCTGTACGGAATGGACTGGGTCGGCTCCAAGGGCACTCCGCTGAGCTGGGAGCAGGCGACCGCGCTGGCCACCAGCACCAAGGCCACGGTCACCTACGACCAGACCAGCCAGGCGCCCTGGTTCCGCTACACCGACTCGGCCGGTGCCGCACACGAGGTCTGGTTCGAGAACGCCACCAGCTCGTCGGCCAAGTTCGCGATCGCGAAGCAGGCTGGGGTGGGCGTGTTCCTGTGGATGTACGGTGCCGCGGATCCCGGCACCTGGTCGGCGCTGGGGAGTGGTGGTGCGTGATGCCGGGCGGGACGCCACTGTGGCTGATGGTGCTGTTGGCGTTCGGAGCGAACTTCCTGTTGTGGGGCACCATCGGCGGGCTGCGGCTGGTGGAGGAGCGGCTGGTCCGGCCGTATCTGCGCAGTCGGCACCGGGTCCGGCCGACGTCCGGCCCGCACCAGGTGCGGCTCGATGAGGTGGCGGTGCTGATCCCCGCCCACAACGAGGCCCTGGTGATCCAGGACAGCCTGCGCGCGATCCTCAAGCTGCTGCCGCCCCACCAGGTGCACGTGGTGTCCGACGCCTCCACCGACGGCACCTACCGGCTGGCCCGGGAGATGGGGGTGCGGGTGATCCGCACGCCCAGAAACGTGGGCAAGGCGGGCGCGCTGGTGGCCGGCATCCGCCGGTTCAGGCTGCTCGACCGGTTCAAGGCGGTCATGCTGCTGGACGCGGACACCCATGTGGACCCCGGATACTTCGACGCGGCGCTGCCGCTGTTCGACGATCCGAAGGTGGTCGCGGTCGCCGGCTGCGTGCACACCCAGCGCGAGGGCCGCGAGCTGTCCACAATGGGCACGTTGCTGATCCACCACCGGGAGCGGATCTACGCGGTCGCGCAGCGGCTGCTGAAGTTCGGCCAGACCTGGTCCCGGTTCAACGCGACGCACATCGTGCCCGGATTCGCCAGCGTGTACCGGACCGAGGTGCTGCCGAAGATCGATATCAACCCGACCGGGATGGTGATCGAGGACTTCAACATGACCTTCGAGGTCTACCAGAAGAAGCTGGGAAAGGTGGCGTTCACCCTGGACGCGATCGCCGTCACGCAGGACCCCGACAACCTGCGCGACTACATCCGGCAGACCCGCCGCTGGTCGCTGGGACTGTGGCAGACGGTGTGGCGACACCGGCCGAGGGCCAACCTGTTCACCGTCATGGTCGCGTTGCTCCAGGTCGAGTTGGTCAGCAGCAGCCTGATGTTCGTGCTGTTGCCGCTGGCCGTGCTGCTGCTCGCGATGCCCGACCTGATCGGTGTGATGACCAGCTGGCCGGTGATCGGTCCGGCACACGCGTTCCTCGCGGCGCATCTCGCGTTGGGCGCGCTGGTGCTGGGCATCGTGCTGCCGGACTTCGCGATGACCGTCCTGGTAACCGTGGTGGACCGCAGCCCCCGCTCGCTGCTGTGCGCGCCGTTCTTCGTGTTGCTGCGGGTGCTGGACTCGGCCACCGCGCTGTACACGCTGCCGCTGGTGTGGCTGACCCGGTCCAACGGGCGGTGGCGCAGTCCCGCCAGGCGGGCGAGTCCACACGGCACGACACTGGGCCGGTGATCAGGATGCGTGTGCTGTTGGTCGACGACCACCTGATGCTGACCGAGGCGCTGGCGGCCCGGCTGTCCGCGGTGCCCGATCTGTTGGTGGTCGGCCGCTGCGAGCCGGACGATCCGGGGCTGGCCGACACCGTGCGCAGGATGCGGCCGGACGTGATCACCGTCGAGGTGGAGGCGGTCGGAGTGGCGGCGAGCGCGCTGCTCGACACGCTGGTGACGGCGGTGCCGAAGGCGCAACTGGTGGTTCTCACCGCCGGTCAGGACATCGAGCACGCCGTGCAGGCCGCCCGGGCCGGCGCGGTGGCCTGGGTGTCCAAGGAGTGCGGAGTGGACGAACTGGTCGCGGTGCTGCGCGGGGTCCGCAAGGGACATGCCTGGTATCCGCCGGCCGTGCTCGGCCCGGTGCTGCGGGAGTTGCGCGCCGACCTTCGCCGGGCCCGTGACCGCAGTGGACCGCTGGACGCGCTGTCGAACCGCGAGATGGACGTGCTGCGGCTGATGGTCGCCGGTCGTGGCCCCGCCGAGATCGCCGCGGAACTGGTGATCTCCGCGGACACCGTGCGCACCCACACCCGCAACGTGTTCGGCAAGCTCGGCGTGCACTCCCGGCTGGCGGCGGTGAGCGTGGCCCGGGCGGCCGGGCTGCGGGCACCGGAGCCGGCCGGCCAGGGCGCCGCCGTGTTGCCCTTCGTCCGTGGCAGGGGTTCGGGCGAGTAACTCCCATGACAGCAAACCCGTGAGCGCGGCGGCCATCCGAGTAGCCACCGTGATCACCCAGCTTTCCGGTGGCGCGGGGGTCATGGCGGTGCGCGGTGCGCGCGGCGTGGTGGGGCTGACCAGCATCACCGGCACGATCATCACCGGTCCGGGCGCGGACCGGCGGCTGGTGGCAGAGGCGGAACGGGCCGGACTGGCGGTGATCGTCGAGCCGGCACTGTGCCGGCCGATCACGCCGGCCACCGACGCGGTCGCGGTGCGTCGGTTGACCCGCCTGCTGGCCGGATTCGACGTGGTGCACACGCACTGTGCCAAGGCCGGGGTGGTGGCCCGGCTGGCCGCACGCCGCGCGGGTGTGCCCCGCGTGGTGCATACCTACCACGGATTTCCGTTCCACCGGTTCCAGTCGCCGGCCCGGCGCGCGGCCTATGTGTGGGCGGAACGGCTGCTCGGCCGGTGGTGCACGGATGTGGCGCTGGCGGTGGGCGCCGGGGTGGCCGCCGAGGCGATCCG
>DASVLX010000279.1:0-12589 GCA_036384655.1 Pseudonocardiaceae bacterium | reverse complement strand
TCGCCATCTCCGCCCTCCGCCTCGCCGGCCACACCAACATCGCCCGAGCAAACCGACACATGGCCCGCAACACCACCCGCCCCCTCACCCTCCTCGGCATCAACAAATCCTAAAAGGACACAACTTTGACGGAACCCTGCCGCCCGCCCTGGGGGGCTGCCCCTGGCGAGCCTATCGGCGCCGGTGGGGCCGGCGGAAATCAAAATCCACAGCCTGTGCACAACTCTGCGGGGCTGTGGATAACTCATGCGGATCCCGCCGGATTCGGGTAATGGATGCTCGTGGGCGGAGGGGTCCACCGAGCGAGAGTGGTTCTTGGTCGGCCGCTCGTCGCTTAGGCTCGCGGGTGTGTGGGAGTTGCCAACGGAGTTGACCCTGCCGGCCGGGACAGCGCTGGCGCCAGCATCGGCCGCGCCTGTGACGCCCCGGGACGCGGCGACCGTCGCGTTGTTGCGGGATGGCTCTCAGGGGCCCGAGGCGTTCTTGTTGCATCGGGTCAGCGCCATGCCGTTCGCCGCCGGAATGACGGTTTTCCCTGGTGGCGGCGTTGACCCGCGAGATGCGGATGCCTCACTGGCATGGCACGGGCCGGCACCGGCGGAATGGGCGGGATGGTTCGGCTGTTCGCCCGAACTCGCCCGGGCATTGGTCTGCGCGGCAGTCCGGGAGACCTTCGAGGAGTCCGGCGTGCTGCTGGCCGGACCGTGCGACGGCTCGGAAAACGACGGCAACGCCGGGATTGTGGCGGATACCACACCGTTCGCGGCCGCTCGTCAGGCGTTGGTCAATCGCGAGCTGTCGCTGGCCGAGTTCCTGACCGACGCGAACCTGGTCGTCCGTGCCGACCTGCTGCGGCCATGGGCGAACTGGGTGACCCCGGTGGGCGAGAAGCGGCGTTATGACGCCCGCTTCTTCCTCGCTCGGCTGCCGGAGGGGCAGCACGCGGACGGCCATACCACCGAGGCCGATCACGTCGACTGGGTCCGCCCGGCCGACGCACTGGCCGACTGGCGGGCGGGCCGCCGGCAACTGCTGCCGCCGACCTTCACCACCCTTGCCGAACTCGCGGCCTTCGACACGGTGACGGCGGCGATGGCCGCGCCACGCTCGCCGAACAAGGTTGAGCCCAGGCTCGTCCGCGACCACGACACGGTTCGGATCGTGTTGCCGGGGGACCCACGTTGGGAGCGGCCATGAGCGAGGCCACCGGGCACCCTGCCTACGGCACACTGCGTGCCGTCACCTCGACCGCCGCGGTGGTACTCGCCGGTAATCCGTCGCCCATGACCCTTGAGGGCACGAACACCTGGGTGCTGCGGGCGCCAGGATCGACCACCCGGGTCGTGGTCGATCCTGGACCGGATGATCCCGAGCACCTCCGTCGGGTGGCCGATGGCGACCGGGTGGAGGTCGTGCTGCTGACGCATGGCCATCCCGATCACGCGGCCGGCGCCGCACGGTTCGCCGAGCTGGTCGGAGCGCCGGTCCGAGCGCTGGATCCCGCCCTGCGGTTGGGCAGCGAGGGCCTGTCCGACGGTCATGTGGTGCGTGCCGCGGGCCTGGAGATCCGGGTGCTCGGCACCCCCGGCCACACCTCGGACTCGCTGTCCTTCGTCATCGGCGACGACGACGGCACCGCCGTGCTGACGGGTGACACCGTGCTCGGCCGGGGCACCACCGTTGTCGCGCATCCGGACGGCAGGCTGTCCGACTACCTCGACTCGCTACGCCGGCTCGCCGATCTGCCACCTGGCACCGTCGTCCTGCCCGGCCACGGGCCGGAACTGCCCGACGCCGGCGACGCGGCCAGGGCGTACCTGGCGCATCGCGCGCAGCGACTCGACCAGGTCCGTGCCGCTCTCGACCACCTCGGACCCGACGCCAACGCCCGCCAGGTGGTCGAGCACGTGTACGAGGACGTGGACCGGCTGCTGTGGCCGGTCGCCGAACTGACGGTGCGTGCCCAGCTGGACTACCTCCGCGAGCATGGTGGCCCAGAAATCGGCCACGGCCAGTGATCAGCTGGCGCGAACAGGGCCGTCTGGTCGGCCCAATGGTTGCGATTTGGTAACGAAAAGTCACCTTGCTGGGTGGGAATCGCGCTGGCTGGCTAACCGAGACCTGCACGTATGGGTGAATGGGCTTGAGAGACCCCCGAGGGGCCATGCGAAGGTAGAACTAACTACAGAAGCGCGTCTCGCGACTCCCTCCCGCCGTTACGGGTCGGGGCCTGGGCAGGAGGGTCGGGGAGCGTGGGTTTGGTTCGGGGCCGGCCCGCGCGAAGTCAGAGGCCGGTGCGTCACGTCGGGGGTGGCGCGCCGGCCTCTCCTACACGATGCGGGCGTGTCTGGGTGCTCAGTATCCGCGGCGATGCGGTCCTGGCATTGGTCTGAACGGGCGAGAGTGGACGGACTCAGCGGGCGCGCCGAGCCAGCCGCTCCGGGTCGAGAATCAGCACGCTCTTGCCCTCCAGCCGCAGCCAGCCGCGATGCGCGAAATCGGCCAGCGCCTTGTTGACCGTTTCCCGGGAGGCGCCCACGTACTGCGCGATCTCCTCCTGGGTCAGGTCGTGGGTGACCCGCAGCAGCCCGGCCTCCTGGGTGCCGAAGCGCTGCGCGAAGGTCAGCAGCGCGCGCGCCACCCGGCCGGGAACATCCGTGAAGATGAGCTCGGCCAGCATGTTGTTCGTCCGGCGCAACCGCCTGGCCAGCACCCGAAGCAGTTGCTCGGCGATCTCCGGCCGCTTGGTGATCCACTCTCGGAGCGCCAACTTGTCCATGCTGTAGGCGCGCACGTCCGTGATCGTCGTCGCCGTCGCGGTGCGCGGGCCCGGGTCAAAGATCGACAGCTCGCCGAACATGTCGGCGGGGCTGAAGATCGCCAGCAGATTCTCCCGGCCATCTGGAGACTTCCGGCCCAGCTTCACCTTGCCCGACTGGAGGATGTAGAGCCGGTCGCCCGGCTCGCCCTCGGCGAAGATCACGTGGCCTCGTGGAAAGTCTGCCGGTTCGAGCTGCTGGGCAAGGGCCTCGGCAGCAGCCGGCTCCACCCCTTGGAAGATGCCCGCCCTCGCGAGAACCTCGTCCACGTCATCCCTCCTGTCGGCAAGCGATGACCATCCGGTAGTCATCGCTTCCGCGGCCACCGTGCCGCAGATCACCCATGCAGTCTAAAGGCAGTTACGCAAGACACACCGTCACCGGCGATCCGCGACGCGCCAAGGTAGGCCAGTGGTAGGTACCAAACAGGCCGGCGCGGCACAATACCAGGTCAGACGCGCGCCCGCACACGCCGCTGCGGTGATCGCCCGGACCGCCCGCCGAGCCGACGACGACGGAACAGCTCCAGGGCCCGGCCGATGCCGTGCCCGTACAGCGCGCGAACCTCCTCCGGGCGAGCCTGCTCGAGGAACTCCTCGACGTCGTGCTCCCGGATCGCGAGGTTCTTCAACCGCGCCTCAACCCGCTCCATGAACAGCGCAAACAGCATGATCACGAGGGGAACGATGACTACGAACCAGTAAGTCATGGTGCCTTGATTCTCCCGCACCGCTGGCCGGTTCGCGCGTTCGGGGGTCACCTCCGCGAGTCGAATCCGCCCTCCGACCACCCGCTCGGGTGAGGCCTGCCGCCCGTAGTCTTGATGCGTGCCGTCTGCCTCCCGAAGCCGATCAGCCACCGCTGCCGCGGCGGGCGGTGCGCGGTCGGACAAACAGTCGACAACATCACATTCCGGATCACCGTCCGGTGAAACCCAACTGGCACTGGTGCGGCGCGCCCGGCGGATGCTGAGGACGTTGGAACGCTGCTATCCGGGCGCTCACTGTGAACTCGACTTCACCACGCCGCTCGAACTGCTCGTCGCCGTCGTGCTGTCCGCGCAGTGCACCGACAGGCGGGTCAACGAGGTCACCCCGACGGTGTTCGCGCGGTACCCCAGCGCGGCCGACTATGCCGGCGCGGACCGCGCCGAGCTGGAGGAACTCATCCGGCCGACCGGTTTCTTCCGCAACAAGGCGACATCGCTGATCGGGCTGAGCGCGACGCTGGTCGAGCGATTCGACGGCGAGGTGCCGAACCGGTTGGCCGATCTGGTCACCCTGCCCGGGGTCGGACGCAAGACCGCCAACGTCGTTCTCGGTGATGCCTTCGGCGTGCCCGGGATCACCGTGGACACGCATTTCGGCCGGCTGGTGCGACGGTGGGGATGGACCAGCGAGGACGATCCGGTCAAGATCGAACACGCGGTCGGCGAGCTGGTGCCCCGCAAGGAGTGGACCGTGCTGTCGCACCGGGTGATCTTCCACGGCCGCCGGGTCTGCCACGCCCGCCGTCCTGCCTGCGGCGCCTGCCCACTGGCCAGGGACTGCCCGTCGTTCGGCCTGGGGCCGGTGGACTTCGCCCAGGCCGCCGCCCTGGTCAAGGGACCGGAAACGGAACATCTGCTGAAACTCGCCGAGGAGATCGGCGTACCCACCCGGCGGAAGCCGGCAGCCGGAGCGACGAACCGATGATCGCACCGCGCCGGTCGTGGAATCGGTGGTCACGTCGGCGGGTGCTGCCCTGGGCGGTGCTGGTCGCCGTGCTGGTGGTCGCCACCGTCGTGGCGCTCTGGCCGCGCGGTACCGAGTCCGGCAATCCCACCGCCCAGTCGGCGGCCGATCTGGGGCCCGACCGCGTGAGGGCCGCGCTGGCGCCCTGCCCCGCCAATCCGTCCACGCCGGACACACCCTGGCATGGCGTGTTGGCCACCTGCGAGTCCAACGGCGCCACGATGGACCTCGGCGCGTTGTTGGCCGGCCCGCCGACCCTGGTGAACGTGTGGGCGAGCTGGTGCGCGCCGTGCCGGACGGAGCTGCCGGTTCTGGGCGCCTACGCGGCCGCCCCCGGCGCCGTCCGGGTGCTCACCGTGCAGGTGCGGAGCGACCAACGTGACGGCCTCGACCTGCTGGCCAGCCTGCGGGTGCGGCTGCCAACCGTGTACGACGGCGACGGCGCGGTGGGCAGCGCCCTCAAGCTGCCCGTTGGCCTTCCCGCGTCCTACCTGGTGCACGCGGGCGACGCGACCCTGATCACCAATCCACGGCTGTTCGACTCGGTGGACCAGGTACGTGCGACGGTGACGAGCATGGGAGCGCCGTCGTGACCGGTGGTGAACTGGCCGGCGGGCAGGGGCCGCTGGTTCCGTCGGACCAGGCGCCGGCGTGGCTGACCCGTCTGGTGCGGGCCAGCGGTGACATGACCGCGAGCCTTTTCCGGCCGCCGAGCCCGGTGCCCGACGACACCCGACCCTCCGCCGTGCTGGTCCTGTTCGGCGAGGATGGCACGGGCGCCGGCGGCGGGCCGGACGTGCTGCTGCTGCGCCGCGCCGACACGCTGGGGGCTCATCCCGGCCAGGTGGCGTTCCCCGGCGGCTCGGTCGACCCGGAGGACCACGGACCGGTCGACACCGCCCTGCGGGAGGCGGCCGAGGAGGTCGGCGTGCGCCCGGCCGGAGTGCGGCCGTTGGCGTTGCTGCCGCGCCTCTACCTGGCGGCGTCCGGGTTCACCGTGACGCCGGTGCTCGCCCACTGGCAGCAGCCGAGCCCGGTCTGGCCGGTCGACCCGGCCGAGACGGCGGCGGTGGCCAGGATTTCCCTCTCGCACCTCACCGACCCGGCGAACCGGCTGTGGGTGCGGCATCCCTCCGGCTACGTTGGGCCGGGCTTCCTGGCCCCGGGGATGTTGGTGTGGGGTTTCACCGCCGGGCTGTTGACCGCGGTGCTGCGCTACGGCGGCTGGGATCGGCCCTGGGATGGCGCCGAGGTGCACGATCTGGATGAGGCCTGGCGGATGGTCGGGGAACCGGCCGCGCCCGATGCCCGGGCGGCTCACGGTACGGTGCCACCGGCTGACGCGGAGGTCGAAACGTCGTGAACTGGGTTGACCTGCTGGTCGTGCTGCTCGCGATACCAGCGGCGGTGTCCGGCGCGCGGCAGGGCATGGTGATCGCCCTGCCCGCCTTCGTCGGCCTGCTGGCGGGCGCGGTGGTCGCCGTCTGGATCGGCCCGGTACTGATCCAGAACATCACCAACCTCGCCTTCCGGGTGCTGTTCGCGGTCGGCATCTTCCTGCTGTTGATCATCCTGGGCGAGGCCGTCGGGGTGGCCATCGGCCGGAGCATCAAGCGCCGCATCCGCAACCGTCAGTTGGCCGGGTTGGACAACGCGCTGGGCGCCGTGGTGCAGGGCGTCGCGGTGCTGGTGGTCGCCTGGATGATCGCGCTGCCGTTGACGTCCTACTCGGGTCTGCCGGGACTCCAGGCGGCGCTGCAGAACTCCTCGGTGCTCTCGGCGGTCAACAAGGTCATGCCGGAGCAGGCCCGGGATCTGGACAACGGCCTGCGTCAGCTGTTCGAGATCCCGGATCTGCCGTCGGTGATCAGCCCGTTCACCCAGACGCCGATCAACGAGGTCTCCCCGCCGAACAGCGCGCTGCAGAACAGCACGATCGTCCGGGACCTGATGCCCAGTGTGGTCAAGGTGCGCGGCCAGGCGCCGTCCTGCTCGCGCTCGCTGGAGGGCAGCGGCTTCGTCGTCGCCAGTCACCGGGTGCTGACCAACGCGCACGTGGTGGCCGGCACCGACCGGGTCGTCATCGAGGTCGGTCTGGCCGAGCTGCCCGCCAAGGTCGTGTACTACAACCCCGACGTGGACGTTGCCGAGTTGGACGTACCGGAGCTGACCGCACCGGCGCTGGAGCTCAACGCCACCCCGGTGTCGACCGGCTCGGACGCGATCGTGCTCGGCTACCCGCTGGACGGCCCGTATACCGCCTCGGCTGCCCGGATCCGCAGCGACATGACCCTCACCGGCCCCAACATCTACGACGACGCGACCGTCAATCGCAACGTCTACGAGCTCTACGCGCAGGTGCGCAGCGGTAACTCGGGTGGTCCGCTGGTCAATACCAACGGCCAGGTCATCGGGGTGATTTTCGGGGCGGCGGTCGGTAACTCGGACACCGGGTTCGCGTTGACCACGCGGTTGGTCGAACGGACCCTGCCCAGCAACTTCAGCTCGCTCACCCAGAGCGTGTCCACCGAGACGTGCGCGGCCTGAGGCCGGCCGTTCGACCGGCGGGTCGCGCGGCGGTTCGGGTCTATGCCTCGTCGCTGAACTGGCCCAGGAAGTCCAGCAGCAGTTCGGTGGTGGACTCCGGGGCCTCCTCATGCGGGAAATGCCCGACGCCGGTCAGTTTCCGGAACCGGGCGCCCACGCCCAGCCACTCTCGGGAGCGCAGCGCCGTCGCCTCCAGAAGACATGGGTCGGCGGCACCGTGGATCTGCAGCACCGGCATGGTCAGCCGACGGTCCACGGCCTCGGCGAACCGCCGGCCGTCGGACCGGAGCTGCGAGCGGGCCGCCCAGCGCACGTACTCCAACGAGCTGTGCGCGACGTGCGGCACCAGCATCGCGGCCCGGTTGGCGTCCACCGTCTCCCGGAACGACGGCCGAGCGCACCAGGCCGGCCCGGCCCAGCGGGTCATCAGCCGCTCCACCTCGGCGGCCCGGTCGGCCACCAACGCGCGCTCCGGAAAGATCGGCCACTGCGCGGACACCATGGGCCCCATCGCCCTGGCCTGGCTGTCGTTGCGGTGCAGCAGGCTGCGACGGACCGCCCGGCGCAGCGCCAGCGGATGCGGCGCGGCCACCACCGTCACCGACCGCACCAGCCGCGGCTGCAGGGTGGCGACCGTCCAGGCGATCATTCCGCCCCAGCCATGTCCCACCAGATGCGCCCGCCGCTCGCCCAACGACTTGATCAGTCCGGCCACATCACCGGACAGCGTCCAGCCGTCATAGCCGCGCGGCGGCTTGTCCGAGTCGCCATACCCGCGCAGGTCCACCGCGACCGCCCGGTAGCCCGCCTCGCGCAGCGCCACCAACTGATACCGCCAGCACCACCAGAACTCCGGAAAGCCGTGCAGCATCAACACCAGCGGCCCGTCGCCGGCCTCGCTGATATGGAGCCGGATGCCGTTGGCCGACACGTCACGGTGCGTCCACGGGCCAGGAAACCGCACCGTGGAGGGATCGGGCGGTGGCGCGGTCCAACCGCCCACGACGTTGGTGTTACGCGGCCGGCTCACCGGGCCGCTTGAGCGCGGTCGCGGTGTCCCGCATGGTGCTGATCGTGCGTTGTGGCGCCTTGATCTTGCGCATCCGCCGATACCCGGCGATGCCGAACCCGAAGGCCACCAGCGCCATCAGGACGAACACCATCAGGAAGCCGAACCACTGCGACGTCCACTGGGCGATGAGCTCGGCGATGAAGGTGAACAGGAACGGGAAGCTGAGCAGGAGCACCACCAGCGCGATGATCAACATGACGCTGCCGCGCAGCGCCTTCTTCACCTCGCCGGCGATCTCTCCTCGGGCGAGTTCGATCTCGGCACGCAGCAGCGTGGACAGATGCGCGGTGGCGTCCCGGACCAGGGAGCCGATCGACTGCTCCGCCGCGGCCGCCTCGGCGGTGTCCGCGGTGAGTGGGATGGAGCCGACGGAGGACAGCGCGGGACCGCCGTCATCGCGGCGGCCGTTGGCGCGAGGCTGCGCGGAGGTCACGGTCCACATCGTGCCACGAACCACGTGGGGGTGGCCGGGTCGACCCCGGTCACCCCCACGTGAAAGCGATCAGCCGGCCCCGCGGGAGGCCGGCGGAGGATCAGTCGTCCAGTTCGGCCAGAGCCTGCTTGACCTTGTCCAACTCGGCCTGCAGCTCGGCCAGTCGGGCCTCGTGCTGCTCGCGGGCCGCCGTGATGACGGCCTCAATTTCGTCCGAGATGTCGGGGTGCAGTTCCTTCGCCGCCCGGGACACCGCGGCGGCGGGGATCTGCAGGCCGGACACCACTCGCTTGCCGCTGTGGCTCAGCTCGGCCTGCCACTCGCCCTCGGCGGTGCCGGTCACGGTGAGGGTCAGCTCGACGGTACGGACCTTGCGGGCGGTGCTCGGCTTGCGGCCCCGTTTGGCGGCCGGGGCACTCTGGGCCTTGGCCGGCTCAGTGTTGGTCGGCTCGGCCTTGGTCGACTCCACGTCGGCGGGCTTGGACGCGGTCGGGCTCGCGGGGGCGGCCTGTGCGGCCGTGGACTGCGGGGTGGCGGCGGTGTTGATCGCGGAGGTCACGGAACTCCCTGCCAGATCGAGAAGTGGGAACGGTGGGGCCACCTATACTAGAACGTCTGTTCGAGCTTTGACATGACGGTGGCCGGCGAGTCGACCACTCGCCGGCCACCGACCATATTCGTTCAGCCCTCGCTGCCACCGCCGGCCCGCAGTCCGGTTCGGATCAACTCCATCACCGACGAATCGGCGAGCGTGGTGACGTCACCGACCTGCCGGTTCTCGGCGACGTCCCGCAGCAACCGGCGCATGATCTTGCCGGAGCGCGTTTTCGGTAGCTCGGGCACGACCATGATCTGCCGCGGCTTGGCGATCGGCCCGATCTCCTTGGACACGTGGTTGCGCAGCTCCTGGATCGCCTGCTCACCCTTGGCCTCGTCCTCGGGGATACCACCGCGAAGGATCACGAACGCGACGATGCCCTGGCCGGTAGTGGGGTCGGACGCGCCGACCACCGCGGCCTCGGCCACCGTCGGATGGGACACCAGGGCGGATTCGACCTCGGTGGTGGAGATGCGGTGACCGGACACGTTCATGACGTCATCGACCCGGCCCAGCAGCCACATGTCCCCGTCCGCGTCGTACTTGGCACCGTCACCGGCGAAGTAGAAGCCCTCGTCGCTGAAGCGGGACCAGTAGGTGTCGACATAGCGCTGGTCGTCGCCCCAGATGGTGCGCAACATGCCCGGCCACGGCCCGTTCAGGACGAGGTAGCCACCGCCGCCGGCCCGCACCTCGTGACCAGTGTCGTCGACGACCTTGGCCGAGATACCCGGCAGCGGGCGTTGCGCCGAGCCGGGCTTGGTCGACGTGACACCCGGCAGCGGGGAGATCATGATGCCGCCGGTCTCGGTCTGCCACCAGGTGTCCACGATGGGCGCCCGGCTGCCGCCGATGTTCTGTTGGTACCAGATCCACGCCTCCGGGTTGATCGGCTCACCGACACTGCCCAGCAGTCGCAGGCTGGACAGGTCGTAGCGGGCCGGGATGTCCGCGCCCCACTTCATGAAGGTGCGGATCGTGGTGGGGGCGGTGTAGAGGATCGACACCTTGTACTGCTGGATGATCTCCCACCAGCGGCCCTGGTGCGGGGTGTCAGGCGTGCCCTCGTAGAGGACCGAGGTCGCGCCGTTGGACAGCGGGCCGTAGACGATGTAGGTGTGCCCGGTCACCCAGCCGACATCGGCGGCGCACCAGTACACGTCGGTTTCAGGCTTGATGTCGAACACGACGCGGTGGGTGTAGGAGGCCTGGGTGAGGTAGCCACCGGTGGTGTGCAGGATGCCCTTGGGCTTTCCGGTGGTGCCCGACGTGTAGAGGATGAACAGTGGGTGCTCGGCGTCGAAGGACTGCGGCTGGTGCTCGGCCGGCTGTGAGTCGACCAGTTCGTGCCACCACAGGTCCCGGCCCTCGGTCCAGCCGACCTCGCCGCCGGTGCGGCGCACCACCAGGACATGTTCCACGCTGGGCGTCTGACCGACCGCCTCGTCCACGGCCGTCTTCAGCGGCAGTGCCTTGCCGCGCCGGTACTGGCCGTCCGCGGTGATCACGACGCGCGCCTCGGCGTCCTCGACCCGGGTCCGCAGCGCCTCGGCGGAGAACCCGCCGAAGACCACCGAGTGGGTCAGCCCCAACCTGGCGCAGGCCAGGATCGCGACCACCGTCTCCGGGATCATCGGCATGTAGATCGCCACCCGGTCGCCGGCCCGCAGCCCCAGTGAGGTCAGGGCGTTGGCCGCCTGGCACACCAGGCGGTGTAGGTCGGCATAGGTGATCGTGCGGGTGTCCCCGGGCTCACCAACCCAGTGGTAAGCCACGCGATCGCCGTGACCGGCCTCGACATGCCGGTCCACGCAGTTGTAGGTGACGTTCAGGCGCCCGCCGACGAACCATTTCGCGAACGGCGCCTTCGACCAGTCCAGCACCTGGGTCCACGGAGTGTCCCAGTGCAGATACTCGGCTTGGGCAGCCCAGAACCCATCCCGGTCCGCTGCCGCCTGTTCGTACAGATCGGCGTGCGCGTTCGCCTGCGCGGCGAATTCCTGGCTGGGTGGAAATGTCCGGTTCTCGATGAGCAAGTTGTCCAGGGTGGGCGGGTTGGAGCCCTGACCGGACGGCTCGGTCATGATGGAAGACCTCCTCTTTGCGGTCCTACTGGCGGGAACCCGGTCAATCCGCGGGCTGCCCTTCTCGAACGGTAACGGGAGAAACGTCAACTGCACACCCCATGACCGCCGCTTCTACCCCGTTGGACGCGGGAAGAGGCGGTCATGGGTGGCAGACGGCGAATCAACGGGTGGATCAACGGAGTGGATCAGGAAAGCGGGCCGACGGGTAGCACGACCCGCTTCCAGGTCGCGTTGCAGACGACCGCTGCCGACGCGTAGAAGGCGATCACCGCGGTGATCACGCCCAGCCATCCACCGACCTTGCTGACCGTTTCGGCGCTGGCGAAGGCGCCGATGGTGAGGAACAGGAAGGTCAGCGTCAGCAGGGCGAACACGGCCACGAGTGCCGCGTTGGTGCGCAGCGAGGCGAGCGTGAGGTAGGCGGTGACGACGGTGAACACCAGCAGGAACAGGCCGGTCGCGGCGGTCGCGTCGGCGCTGGGGATCCTGGCGGCGAACACCCAGGCGTAGAGCGCGTACGCGAGCCAGAACGCGCCGTAGGTGCCGAACGCTGTGGCGCCGAAGGTGTTGCCCTTGCGGAACTCCCACATGCCAGCGAGAAGCTGGGCCAGGCCGCCGTAGAACAACGCGAGCGGCAGGACGGCGAAAATGACTCCCTGGCCCACCAGGCCGGTGTTGGCCAGGCTCAGGACGAGCGTCGTCGAGGCGAAGCCGGCCAGACCAAGCGGGCCGGGATCAGCGATGTCGGCAACGGGCGTGGCAGCGGCGTGCGTAGCGGTGCGCGGTTCGGTAGTGGTGGACACAACCTCTCCTCTCGTCGGTGGCCGGCCACACCATCGCCGAGAGCCGGGTCACGGGCGTGACCCAGCAGGCGCGAGCGCGGACGGCACTGTCCGTGGACATCGTGAGCTACGGAACTGTCATATAGTGAGTTACCTCACCCATATGGTCGACACAACAGTAGCCACCTGGTTGATCGGTCAGCGTGAGGAATCCGGCGCCGAGCGGCTGGGGGCTCCGACCTGGGCCGTTCGCGGTCTGGTTACCGTCTAGTACGTGACCGATCCGCTACAGCCCCTGCTGCGACTGCCCGGCGTCGCCGACGCCGTGCGCACCGCGCGGGACGCCATCACCCGGGTGCACCAGCACCCCACCAACCGGCGCGGTTGGCCAACGACCGCCGCCGAGGCGTCGGTCCGCGCGGCGCGGGCGTCGGCCGCCATCGACGGCGGCAGCACCGAGATCCCCGAGAACGGTGAGGTGCGCGATCCGGTGCTCGCCGGAGCGCTGCGGGTGGCCG